>CALLKH010000001.1 GCA_938008425.1 uncultured Planctomycetaceae bacterium
AGGTGTACAACCAGATTGACTCCCACGTCGCCGTGATCCACAGCAATGTTCAAGGCGGCTACCCCGGCATCGGCAACATCGACGCCGATCCGCTCTTCGTCGATTCCGGCAATGGCGACCTGCACCTCATGCACGACTCGCCCTGCAACGACGCCGGCGATCCGGCCTATGCACCGCCCGCCGGCCACACCGACATGGATGGTCAGCCGCGGATCATGGGCTGCCGCGTGGACATGGGCGCCGACGAAACGACCTACCTCGGTGGTCCACCGAACTCCGGAGACATGGACGCCGACGGCCTGGTGGACTTGAGTGATATCCCGCTGTTCGTCGTCGAGCTGCTCGACGACGCAACCAGCTGCCCCGCGGACCTCAACATCGACGGGCTTGACGACGGCAAAGATGTGCAGGAATTCGTCAACCGGTTGATGGAATCCTGATGCGCCGGCACTCCTCCGGGCCGAAAGAAAAAGTCAAATCGTGATAGTCCTCGCGGCCGGTTTCCGCAGGGAGGGTAGATGCGGGCGGATCGGCCGCCTGAGCAGCACTACGCCTGAATCGGAGGCTGACTCATGTTTATTCGATCATCTCGCCCGGTCGTGATATTCGCGGCCCTCTTCTTGTCCCCGATCGCGACATCGGCGGACGACTGTAACGGCAACAACGTTCCGGACGAAGTCGATATCGCCGCGGGTACCAGCGCAGACTGCAATGCCAATGGCGTGCCGGACGAGTGTGAAGTCGGCCCCCGGATTATCGATGATGCGGTGTTCGCCCACGATTTCGAGGTGATCGAGGGCAACGCCATCAGCTCAATGGTCGGGCCTGACGCGTTTAAGATGCCGTCGATCAACGCGGAAGCCGTGGGTCCGCTGCGAGCCGGGTCACAGCACGTCCAGGCGCCGAATGGTACGACCTTCGGCAACATCGACACCCAGGTACGACTGACGGCGGCCGCCAGCGCCCTTTCATTCAGCATCTTCTACAACGATCGCGGCTACACGGCGCCCGAACGAGCGAGGTTGCTCAGCTCGTACGACGGGGCCGGTGCGCCGACACCCGGTGAGTTCGTTTTCGATATTCTGGAGGACAGTTCCACGACTCGCAGGTTGCGATTGATCCAGAACGCGGGCAGCGGCGTGGTGGCCGCGGTGTCAGACACGATTCCCGGCGTGGACGGCTCCTGGCATCACGCGGGGTTTGTCTTTGAGGGTGGAGCGAGCAACGGCACGATCACGTTCTATTTCGACGGCCAGATTCTGGGGGCACCGGTTGCGACATCCTACAACCAGACTCCTGCACAAAACCTGAACTGGTACCTGATCGAAGACGGAAACGACACCGGCAATCGGGAATACTTTCCAAACGGAGTCTATGACGAGGCGGCGCTCTGGCTCCGCGCTATCACACCGCAGGAAGTGAATGCCCTCTACAGCGGCGGAATATCGACCAACTTCTCCGCGACTGAGGACTGTAACGACAACGACGTGCCTGACGAGTGCGACGTCGCGGACGGCACCAGCGCCGACTGCAATTTCGATGGCGTGCCGGATGAGTGCCAGGGCGACTGCAACAGTAACGGCCGACCCGATGATTGCGACGTCGGGGACGGCACCAGCATGGATTGCAACACCAACCGCGTTCCGGACGAGTGTGACATCGCGGCTGGCACAAGCGGAGATTGCAACGGCAACGGCATTCCGGACGAGTGCGACGTCGGATCGGGCGCGAGCATGGACTGCAACGCCAATGGCAAGCCCGATGAGTGCGACCTGCCCAGGGTGTGGACCGGAAGCGATTTTGTGTTCGTCAAGCCCGACTTCGCCGACTGGAACCTGCCCGAGAACCAGGACCGCATCACCGAAGGCGTGTGGATCACCCGGGCGAACGCCGGACCACTATTTAATATCCGTCTGGAGAACGGCTGGAACGGGTACGACAGCCCTCTGGACACGGAATGGGCCTTTGGATCTGCGGCGGACGCTCCGCAGCTCACGTTTCAGCCGTTTGTCGATTGGACGGACTACTGTCCGCCATGCGTCTTAGGGATACCGGCCGTGCTTCACTTGATTTCGGAGGACGTCTATATCGACATTCAATTCACGAGCTGGTCGTGCTGCGGGGATGGAGGCTTCGCCTACCTTCGCGGGACGCCTCCGCCCGCGGACTGCAACAGCAACGGGCTCCTGGATGAGTGCGATATCACGAACGGAACGTCGACCGACCTGAACGGCAACGGCATTCCCGATGACTGCGAAGGCTGTTCAAGCGCCACCGTCGGCGACCTCGACGCGGACGGAATGATCGACATCAACGATGCACCGCTGTTCGTTGCCGTCCTCCTCGATCCGACGAACGCGACGACGGATGATTACTGCGCAGCAGATATGAATGTAGACGACACGGTCGACGCCCGCGACGTCCAGGGCTTCGTGAACCTGCTGCTGGGCTCTTAAACCTGCCGCCGGGCTCGTCGGCGCCCCGGCGGGCGGAACGGGCATCGGCCGCGGGTGATTCGACAGCGATTGCGGGCATGTTTCGCTGGAATTCGCCGCGGCAGGTGATCATGATGCTAAACTGAAGAAGGGGTCAGGGTCGTACGATGCCGAGCCCGCTCAGCGCCGAACAGATCTTCTCCGAGGCGTGCGAGATGCCGCCCGCCGAGCGCGAGGCGTACCTCAAGGGCGCCTGCGGCCATGATCTGGCGCTGAGAAACAAGGTCGAAGGCCTGCTCAGGGCCGACGCAGAAGCGGGCTCTTTCCTGGATAGTCTCAACGAGGACGCCGATCGGGGTTCTACGGTTCGCAGGTCCGGCCAAATGCCCGGGGCCAGCGCCGCGACCGAGCAGCGCGGCCGGCTGATCGGCCGGTACAAGCTGCTCGAACAGATCGGCGAGGGAGGTTTCGGCACCGTCTGGGTGGCCGAGCAGAAGGAGCCGGTCAAGCGCCGCGTCGCGCTCAAGATCATCAAGCTGGGCATGGACACGAAGCAGGTGATCACACGCTTCGAGGCCGAGCGGCAGGCACTGGCGATGATGGATCATCCCAACATCTCCAAGGTGCTTGATGCAGGGGAGACGGATGCGGGGCGGCCGTACTTCGTGATGGAGTACGTCCGGGGTGTCGGCATCCTGGAGTATTGCGACAACGAGAAGCTGGACACACGGTCGCGGCTGAACCTGTTCATGCCGGTGTGCCGCGCGATTCAGCACGCCCACCAGAAGGGGATCATTCACCGCGACATCAAGCCGTCGAACGTGCTGATCACGCTGCACGACGGAGTACCGGTGCCCAAGGTGATCGACTTCGGGATCGCCAAGGCAACCAGCGCCGAGTTGACGAAGAAGACGCTGTACACCGAGCATCGGCAGATGATCGGGACGCCGGCATACATGAGCCCGGAACAGGCCGAGATGAGCGGCCTGGACATCGACACGCGCAGCGACATCTACTCACTGGGTGTGCTGCTGTACGAATTGTTGACGGGTACGACGCCGTTTGACAGCAGATCGCTGATGAAGGCGGGGCTCGCGGAGATGATGCGCATCATCCGCGACGAGGAACCACAGAAGCCTTCGACGCGCCTGAGCGCGCTCGTTGAGACGGCCACCCGCACCGCCGAGCAGCGCCGCACGGCGATCGACAAGCTCGGTGCACTGCTGCGCGGTGATCTGGATTGGATCGTGATGAAGTGTCTGGAGAAAGACCGCACCCGGCGCTACGAGTCTGCGAACGGCCTCGCGGCCGATATCCAACGTCACCTCAGCGACGAGCCGGTCATGGCCGGGCCGCCGAGCGCCTCGTACCGGTTGCGCAAGTTCGTGAAGCGCAACCGCGCTCCAGTGATTGCCGGATCGATGGTGGCAATTGCCTTGCTGCTCGGCCTTGCCGGGACGACTGCGGGCCTGCTGTGGGCACTTGACCAGAAGGAGCGCGCCACGTTGGCGGAACGTGCGACACAGCGTGAGCTCATCCGAGCCAACGAGGTCAAGCGGCTGATCACTGAAATGCTCGCGAATGTGAATCCGGCCATGGCTCGGGGGACG
>CALLKH010000002.1 GCA_938008425.1 uncultured Planctomycetaceae bacterium
CTCGCTCAACATCGCGGCCGGCATCAACGAGCTCTCGTTCACCGATGTCGCCCAGTTCATCGATCCCACCACTGTGAGTTTCACCGATCTCACCGATCCGAACGGCACCAGCGTCATGGAGCAGAACTTCCAGTTCGACCTCGTCAGCCCCGACAAATTGTTCGACAAGTACGTCGATCGGCCGATCACGGTCATCGTCCAATCCGGGGATTCGACGGAAAAGGTGAGCGGCACCCTGCTCTCCTCCAACCAGGGCAGCCTCGTGATTCGCACCGACACCGGGCTTCGAATCATCAACGGCATGGGTCAATCCGTCATGCTCGGCGAACTGCCCGAAGGACTGCGAACCCGGCCGACGCTGGTCTGGAAGGTCGTCGCCAAGCAAGGCGGCGAACACAAGGTCCGCACGACCTATCAAACCGCCGGCATCACCTGGCGCAGCGACTACAACCTCGTGCTGAATGCCGAAGACACCAAGGCCGACCTCGGTGCGTGGGTGACGCTCCTGAATCTCTCCGGTTCGGGTTACAAGAACGCCCGGCTGAAGCTCATCGCCGGCGATGTTCAGCGCATTCAGCCGCCGCAGATGGATCACTACCGCATGGCCCGCGGCGCCGCGGAGAAATTCGCGATGGTCGACGCCGCCGCCAGCTTCGAGGAAAAGTCTTTCTTCGAGTATCACCTCTACACCCTGCCCCGACGAACCGACGTCCTGGCCAACACGACTCAGCAGATCACGCTGTTCGACACGGCGCGCGACGTGAACGTCGAGAAGCTCATGGTTTACTACGGCCTGCCCGAGGCCGGCCGCTGGATGTTCGGCGACCCCGCCACCGATCGAAACCTCGGCACCCAGTGCAACAAGAAGCTCGACGTTTACATCCGCTTCAAGAATGAGGAGGACAACAACCTCGGCAAGCCGCTGCCCAAGGGCAAAGTTCGTGTCTACAAGCAGGACGACGCCGATGGCACGCTTGAGTTCATCGGTGAGGACCTGATCGACCATACCGCCAAGAAGGAAAAGGTGCTGATCAAGCTCGGCCAGGCGTTCGACGTGGTCGGTGAGCGCGTGCAGACCGATTTCGAAATGGACAACGGCCGCAAGACGATGACCGAGACGATTCGAATCAAACTGCGCAACCACAAGGAGGCCGACCAGAAGGTGATCGTCAAGGAGAACCTCTACCGCTGGACGAGCTGGGAAATCACCCGCAAGAGCGATGAGTTCGAGAAGATCGACTCGCGGACGATTCACTTCGACGTGAACGTCCCGGCAGACGGCGAAAAGGTCGTGACCTATACGGTGAGATACACCTGGTAATTTTCCGGCCGAAGCCGACGTAGTAACAACAACGGGGCCGCGCGATTCGTCGCGCGGCCCCGTCTGTTCATGACTCTTCGGGAACTCAGCGCTACTCGGCGATTCCCGTTGTTTTCCGGGGTATGAGACGAGAGACCTCCAACGAGTAGACAAGAATTGAGGCGAAGAACAAAGGGCCTGAGGCAAAACGCGACAATTCGGAGGCAGGCATCGAACGCCACAATCAGAGCCGCCCCGTCCCCGGGGCGGTGTCTATTCGCCGACCTGCGTGATCGTATCAGTTCAATTCGAACGTTTAGACTCGGATTCCCATCACCGGGCTGAGACAGCCCGGCTCTGACAGGCGGTGTTCATCGAAGTCACTCGACCGGCGTTACTTTCCGGCGCCCGTCGGCATCGCCTTGGCATCCCGGTCCTTGCTCGATGCCTTCGGATGCGTTTCGAGAACATCTTCGCAGAGCGCCCGAAGCGGCTCCGCCACGCTCCATGCCTGCCACGGGCAGCCGCCCGGCGCGTGCGGCGGCTCGGCATCCGCCACCTCGCTGACGCTGCCGATTCCGGCCTCCTCCAGATGAAGCAGCAGCCCATCGAGAAAGCGCCGACCCTTCTGCTTGGCGGCGTCGAGACCCTCGTAGGCTCGAACGTAGGCGGTCACAAACGGACCGAGCAGCCACGGCCACACCGTCCCCTGATGATACGCCTCATCCCGCAATTCAACATTGCCTTGATAACGGGCACGGTAGTTCGAATCCTTCGGCGATAATGTTCTCAGGCCGACGGCGGTCAACAGATCGCGCTCGCAAATCGCAACCACCGACCGGCGTCGCGATTCATCGAGCACCGGATAGGTCAGGCTGATCGCCAGCAACTGGTTCGGGCGAACGCTCTTATCAACGGCCCCGTGAACGCCATTGACGTCAATGACGTCGTAAAGACAGCAGAGGTCCTCACGCCAGAATTTCGTGTTGAACGCCGCATGCGCCAGTTCGGCTGTCGTTCGCCATCGCTTGGCGCGATCCCGATCGTTCATACGTTCGGCATAACTCGCGGCGATGCGAAGGGCGTTGTACCAAAGCGCGCAGATCTCAACGGCCTTGCCGATGCGCGGCGTGATCGAGCGATCGCCGACGCGGGCGTCCATCCACGTCAGCGCGAAGCCTTCCTCGCCCGAGGCGAGAAGGCCGTCGTCCGACTGATGAATGCCGTGCCGTGTCCCCCGCTCGTGCGCTTCAATGATGTTGACGAGAACCGGGTAGATTTCCTTCTCGATAAAGGTCCAGTCGCCGGTGTACGCGAGATAGCGATCAATCGCGTTCACATACCAGAGCGTGCCGTCGACCGTGTTGTACATCGGCGGTTCGCCGTAAGGCGGAAAGCGATTCGGGATCATGCCCCGATCGACGAACCCGGCGAAGGCGCGGATGATTTTCTTCGCGTCCTCAAACCGGCCGGGCACGAGGCACAGCCCGGGCAGCGAAATAAACGTGTCGCGTCCCCAGTCCTCGAACCAGGGATATCCCGCGATGATCGTGTTCAAGTCGCCGCGCTCGGCGATGAAGTCACCGGACGCCCGCGTCAGGGCATTTAGAAGCGGGTCGGCGTTGAACGATCCAGCATAGAGGTCTTCATCCTTCGCCGCGGCAGCCGCGAATGCAGTCTCGTGGTCAGACCAGGCCCGCGCCTGCGTCGAGGCGGCCACGACGAGGCCGTTCGGATCGCCGCGCTTGAGCGACGCCGTGATCGGCCCCGGCATGTAAAGGTCCTGTGAGAAGTCGTATCCCCGGTCCCGCTCGGTCGAGAGTTCGAAATTGAAGTACCAGTCGCCGCGATTTCGAAATTCGCCGTTGTGCGAAAGTTTCAGCGACGGAGTGTCACCCGACCATCGAATCTCGATCGACTCGCCGGAATCCGAAACGCCGGGCTCCCCCAGGTCGGCCGCCTTCGCAAGATGGTGGAAATGTCGATTGGTGCACAGCGGCCGCAGCGTGATGGCCGTCGGTTTGTCACCGTGTACGAGCCGGTAGCGAACGTAGGTGGTGTCCTCACCCTCGACCATGCACAGCGACTGTTCAATCACGGAGTCGCCCACCCGCCACCGCCAGGTCGGATACGGCCGCAGATCAAACGACTCTAGCAGGCGATAGCCGTTCTGGGCGACGACCTCTAGAAAGTCATTGGTT
>CALLKH010000003.1 GCA_938008425.1 uncultured Planctomycetaceae bacterium
TGGCCGAGCGCAACATCGATCGAGACCATCGAGAGTATCGTCATGTCGGCGTGGCATCGATTTCACGGACGCGCCGTTGAAGGCTTGAGAAACGATGCCCGCGTTCGCAACGTGAGTGAGTGCCTGGAATCGACGCAAACGCTCTGAATGGAATCAAAATCAGGAAGCCTATGTCCGTATCCTACGAAACTTTCGAACGCCTCAAGGACCGCGGGCTGGCCGCTTACAAGAACGGCGACTATGCCGCCGCGAAGCCCTACCTCATGCAGGCGGCCGACGCGATCATCAAGATCGCCGGCGAAACGGAAAACGCCGCCCAGCGCCAGCGCCGAAAGGCGATGGCCGCCGAGTTGATCGAGTTCGCCCGCAACTGCGACCAGAAGGCCGAGGACAAGCGAACCAACCGCCGCAGCGCGGCCAAGGACGGCGACGACTCCGGCGCCAAGGCTTCGGACTGGATCATCCGCGAGACACCCGACATCGGCTTTGACGACATCGCCGGGCTCGACGAGGTGAAGCAGGAAATCCGCCTCAAGATGATCTATCCCTTCGCCCATCCGGAACTGGCCAAGCAGTATCGCATTGGGGTCGGCGGCGGGCTTCTGCTCTACGGCCCGCCCGGAACCGGCAAGACGATGATCGCCAAGGCCATCGCCAAGGAAATCGAGGCGACGATGTTCGTCGTGTCGCCCGCGCAGGTGCTCAGCAAGTGGGTCGGCGAGGCCGAGCAGAATATTCGCAAACTTTTCGAAGCGGCCAAGGCCGAACCGAAGGCTATTATTTTCATAGATGAAATTGAGGCGATGGTGCCGTCGCGCCGCGATTCGAGCAGCAGCGTCATGACGCGCGTCGTGCCTCAGATTCTCCAGGAGATCGAGGGCTTCGATCGCAAGGGAGATCGGCCGCTGCTCTTCGTCGGCGCGACGAACGAGCCGTGGGCGCTCGACAGCGCGATGATGCGCCCGGGGCGCTTTGATTCGAAGGTTTACGTGCCGCTGCCCGATGCGCCGGCACGGCACAAGCTGCTGGAGATCTATCTCGGCACGCGCCCGGTCGGTCCGAACGTGGACTTTGCCGACCTCGTTGAGCTTATGGAGGGCTACAGCGGCGCGGATGTGAAGTCGATCGTCGAACGGGCGGCTACGATCCCCTTCATGGAGGCGGTCGGCGGACGCGAGCCGAGGCCGATCAGCCGCGAGGATCTGACGTCGATGATCAAGGCGACGCCGCCCTCGGTGCGAAAGAAGGACTTGGTGCGATTCGAGCAATTCGCCGCGGCGAGTTGAGGAACAAGTTGCATGGCCGACCGGTTTGACATTCAGCGCACGATGACCGATCCGCAGGTGGTCGCGCGGGCGGCCGGCGCGGACGAGGTCTTCGGTTTTTTTACCCGCGAGGTTCAGGTCCCCCCTTTTTGCGTCGCGCTGATCTTCGGCTCAGGTCCCCAGCCCAGGCTCGTGCCGACCGGTCGAACCATTGAGGCCGACGGCGCCCAGGAGCTGCTCTTCGTTCGTAATCTGCCGTTTGAAATCGAATATGAATTCGGCGGCATCACCTCGTCGGACGGCTTCGCCTTCAACGCCGCGGTGCAGATCGCCGTGATGATCGTGCCGGAGCGGATCGAGTTGGAGGCGTTTCGCAGTTCGGTCGTCAGCAGCCGGCGGGAGATTCGCGTCGATCGACTGCGGCAGCATTGCGAAGACGTCGTGCGATCGGCCGTCGAATCCTTCGCAAAGACGAGAACCGCGGAGAAGCTCGCGTCGGCCCCGACGTGGGATGAATTCGACGCGGAACTGCTTCAGGCCTTCAAGCCGCTCGGCTTCGAATCAGGACTTGGTTTGGGCCCTGATCCGCGCATTTCGTTTCATTCCTCCGCCTATCACGATTCGCGCGAGGCCGCCAAATCGGCCGCGGCGCGAGCCGAGCGAGAGCGCGAGGAGCAGCAGCGCCGCCAAGCCGCAGCCAAGGCCCGCGAGAATCGACTCAGCGAAGTCGGCGCGATGATCGATAAGCTCAAAACGATGGCCGGCGAGAACGGCGTCTTCAACGTCGCCGAGATCATCCGCACCTTCGACGTCGGCCAGCGCGGCGAACTCTATCACGGCCTGCTCGCGACGCGCAAGGCCGCTAAAACAACTCAGTTCATGCTCGCGGTGGTTGGAAGCGAGTTGATCTGGTTCGATCCCGCCAAACTTCAGACTCCCGCGCGGCGCCTGAAACTTCCGAAGACGGCCGGCCCGCTTCGGTCTGTGCGCGTCGTCGACACGCCGATCGGCCGCCGAATTCTCGTCGGCGCGCGAAATGGCGTTCATGTGCTCGGCGAAACCGAAGATGAAGTTCAAACGTTCGACTTTGCGAATCGCGATGACATTCGCGGCGGTGTCAACGCGGCGGCCGTCTCAGGCAAGGCGCTGTACGCGACACACTCCGAGGTCGGATTCATTCGCTGGAACCTCGAAAACCCCGGCGTTATGCGGCTCTGCCTGACAGACCTGACCGAGGGCGCGAAGGCCGTGCGGGACTTGCAGACCGATGATTCCAATCGTCTCTGGCTCGCCATTGACAACATCGCGGTTTGCACGCGGGCGAATGAAGACTCGCCGCTCTTCGCCTACCCCGCACCCTGCGAAATTACCACGCTCCTCGTCGCCGACGGCCACGCTGTCGCCGGCCTTCGCGACGGTTCAATCGTTCGCTGGCTGATCGGCGATTCCAAGCCCGACTTGGAAACCGTCCGGCCGGGACTTGGAAATCCGGTGTACAGCGTCGAATGGCTCTCCGGCGGCGGTGTTCCGCGCCTGCTCGTCGCCGACGGCCGGCCGCATCTGGATCTTCAGGTGGTCGGCGACAGTTACTCGGGCCAGTACCGCTGTATGCATCCGCTCAAGTGGGGCTTCGCGGCGGAAGACATCATCGTCGGCGTGAACGATCGCCGCGACCATCTGCTGGTCTGGGCGCACGATGCACCCGAGATGCCGACGGGCGCGCTCGCGGTCGGCCGGCTCACCGGGCGATCGATTCAGGATGTTGCACTGATCTGAGACCTTCCGCGATTTAATGCTCCGCCTCTGCGCGCGGAGGCACCCCGGTTGGGCGCCTGCATTGATCTCGTAATTGGATTGAACTCTCAGCGCGCGAATTTCGACGGATCGAGCGAGCCAAGCCCCTGGCCCCAATCGATCGTGAGACCGCCGCGGCGCTTCTTGTTGCGGCGCTTTTCGGCCTCGGCCCGTTCGGCCGCTTCGCGTGCAAGTTCCTCGGGCGTCGGCTCGGGAGGCGGCTCCTTGAGCGAGAGACCGATCTTCTTGCCCTCGCGATCAAGCTTGAGCACGCGGGCTTCGATCTCCTGGCCGACCTTGACGACATCGGTGACTGCTTTCACGTGCCTGTCCGAAAGCTCGGAGATATGAATCAGTGCGTCCACGCCCTCTTCAAGATTCACGAACGCGCCGAACTCCGTGGTCCGCACCACCTTGCCCTTGACCTTCGAGCCTGTGGGATAGCGCTCTTCCACGGCCGACCAGGGATCGTCCTTCAGCGCCTTGAGGCTGAGCGAAATCCGCTGCTTGTCGGCCTCGCAGGCGATGACGGACACCTCGATGACATCGCCTTCCTTGACGACGTCCGACGGCGTTCGCACGCGCTGCGTCCAGCTGAGTTCACTGACCGGCAGCAATGCATCGAGACCCGGCTCGAGTTCGACGAACGCGCCGAAGTTCTGAATTCGCACGACGCGGCCCGACACGCGCGTGCCGACGCTGTATTTCTCCGCCGCGTTGGTCCACGGGTTCGGCGTGGCCTGCTTCAGGCTGAGCGAAATCTTCTTCTTTTCCTTGTTGACCTTGATGATCTTGACTTCGATCTCGTCGCCGACCTGAACCACATCCTCCGGCTTGTTGACGCGGCCCCAGCTCATGTCGCTGATGTGCAGGAGGCCATCGACGCCGCCGATGTCGACGAACGCACCGTACTCCGCGAGGTTCTTCACCTTGCCGCGGCAGGTCTGGCCGACCTTGAGTTCGTCGAGCGCCTTCTCCTTGTTCTCCTCGGCCTCGCGCTGAAGCACCTTGCGGCGCGACAGCACGATGTTCTTGTCGGCCAGATCGAACTTGCTCACCTCGGCCCGGATTTCCTGGCCGATGAGATCTGAGATGTCCTTGACGAAATGAATATCAACCTGGCTGGCCGGAATGAAGGCGCGAAGCCCTTCGACGTCCACCTCCAGGCCGCCCTTGTTCATGCCGGTGACCTTGCCGTCGACGACGAGGCCGACATGCATGTTCTTGAGAATTGACGCCTGCTTGGCCTCCTTGCGGGAGACCTTGAGCAGCCCGCCGACTTCATCCACGCCGACGACGAGCACCTCGATCGAATCGCCCACGTTGTAAAGTTCATCCGGGTCGATCGACATTTCGAGCTTGGGCATCACGCCGAGCGTCTTCGTGCCGAAGTCGATCAGCACGTCCTCGCTGCCGATGTTGGCGATGCGCCCCTTAATGAGATCGCCCGTCTTCGGATCGGCGTCGCTCGGAAGCTTCGCAGGGGTCGTATTGATGTCATTGGCCGTCAGCCCGCCCATAGCCGCCTCAAGCTCGCGATCCAGCGCCGAATCGGCGTCGTTCACGATCGCGGCGGCCATGTCCGCCGTCGAAATACGCGCGGGCGCGGACGGCGCCTGCGGCGGTGCCGCCGGTGCGTCGTTGTTTCCCGTATTGTTCTGGGGAGCGGACGGGGTGTTGTCCTGACTGACCGGTGCGTTTTCCGACGTGGGTTCCATGTTAAGCGGCTTTCTTGAGCGACTCATATTCGCGAAACATGGTGTTTCGCGATGGGCGATGCCGACTCACCAGACTTCGGTCCGTCGTCGGCAACCGTGGGGCAATTCATGACGATGCAATCGCGACGAGTCTTGGCGGCCATGAGACCGGCCGCCCGTGTGACTCGTTTTAATGAAACTCAATCTGTGTTTCGGATCTGTTGCACGAACTCTGCGAGATTGCGATCGATAAGTACTCCGTCGTGTGAGCCCTCAGCATACCGAAACCCAATTCACAAGTCGACCCCATCGACTTTTTTTCATGGGATGTTCACGCGTTCCAATCGCTTGCGAAATTCTCAACATAAAAAGACCCCGGGAGCGGTGAAATCCGCACCCGGGGTCGGGTTCATATCTGGACGTTGTCGCGCGAACGGCCGGTCAGCCGTCGCCGAAAGGGTCATCGCTCAGGCCGTCAAAAATCCTCCGGATTCTTGAGATGGCCGTCGCGATCGAGGAAGCCTTCCAGCTTGCGGCAGCGCACGGGGTGCTGCAGCTTGCGGATGGCCTTGGCCTCGACCTGTCGCACGCGCTCGCGGGTGACCTTGAAGATGCGTCCGACTTCCTCAAGTGTGTAGGTGTAGCCGTCGCCGATGCCGTAGCGCAGCTTGATGATCTCGCGCTCGCGGTAGGTGAGGGTCTTGAGGACGCTCTCGATGCGGGGCTTGAGCATGTCGCTGGCGGCGACATTGCTGGGGGCTTCCTGGCGCTCGTCCTCGATGAAGTCGCCGAAGTAGGAGTCTTCGCTTTCGCCGACGGGGCGGTCGAGGCTGATCGGATGGCGGCTGATCTTCATGACGCGGCGCGTTTCGGCGACGGACATGCCGGCGGCTTCGGCCAGTTCCTCGATGGTGGGCTCGTGGCCGAGCTTCTGGAGCAGATGCTTCTGGATGTTGCGCAGCTTACTCATCGTCTCGATCATGTGCACCGGGATGCGGATGGTGCGGGCATGGTCGGCGATGGCGCGGGTGATGGCCTGGCGGATCCACCAGGTGGCGTAGGTGCTGA
>CALLKH010000004.1 GCA_938008425.1 uncultured Planctomycetaceae bacterium
GGCCGGCCACCGTCGTCTGCGGCGGGGCCTTCATCGCTTCGGAGATCGGCCAAAGCGAGCGAATATGTGGGTTGTGAATGATCGAATCATCGTCGTCGAAGATGAACGGCGTGGAGAATGTGTTGGCATAAGAGAACAGCACCGCGGCGGCGATGAGCCCGGCGCCCATCCAGGGTCGAAACCGCGCATCGACGTCGTCACTGCTCTTGTGCATGCCCCGGATGATAACCGATCAGTTCGCCTGTGCTTGCTCGGAGGTCGGCGAGGGCGCTCGCTGAACGTTCATCGCCGCCTGCACGAGACCGAGGAAGAGCGGGTCCGGCCGCAGCGGACGGCTGGTCAGTTCGGGATGCGCCTGCGTCGCAATGAAGAAGGGGTGCATGGTCGTCGGCAGTTCGAGGACCTGCATGATGGGAAAGTCCGGCGCCTTGCCGCTGAAGACCATGCCGCCGGCTTCGATCTGCTTGATGAAACGCGGATCGACCTCGTAGCGGTGACGGAAGCGCAGCCGCGTCTCGGGGGTGTTGTTGCACAGTTTGGCGGCCAGCGTGCCGGGCTTGAGGACGACGTCCTGCCCGCCGAGGCGCATGTTGCCGCCGAGGCCTTCGATCTGCTTCTGCTCGGGAAGAATATCGATGACGGGGTTCTTGCATTCCAGGTCGAACTCCGTCGAATTCGCGCCGGCCATGCTGCAGACGTTTCGCGCGAACTCGATGACCGCCAGCTGAAACCCGAGGCAAAGGCCCAGGAACGGCAGCCTTTGCTGTCGCGCAAACTCGATGCAGGCGATCTTCCCCTCGACGCCGCGCGTGCCGAAGCCGCCGGGGACGATGAGGCCGTGAACGTGGGCGAGCCGCTCGGCCGCGTTGGCGGGCGTCACGTCGGTGACATCGATCCAGTCGATCTCGACCTTCGCGCCCGCGCGGGTGCCGCAGTGTTCGAGGGCCTTGATGACCGAGGCGTAGCTGTCGCGCACCGAGGTGTACTTGCCCGCGATGCCGATGGTGATCGGCATGCCGGGGCTCTTGAGTCGCGCGAGATAGTCTTGCCACGCGCGGCGGGCGGTCTGCTCCATCTCGGGATGCGTTCGATCGCCGAGGTTCAGAATATCGACGATCTGCTTGTCGAGGCCGGCCTCGCGGACCATCTCGGGGATGATGTAGATCGACTCGCAGTCGTGCATCGAAAAGACGCGATCGAGCGGCACGCTGCTGTAGAGCGAGATCTTCTCCCGCGCCTTGGTCGAGACGGGGTGAATCGCCCGGCAGGCGATGATGTGCGGCTGGATGCCGCATTGGAGAAGCTGCTTGATGCCCAGCTGAGCCGCCTTGCTCTTCTGTTCTCCCAGCGCCGGCGGCTGCATGATATAGGTCAGCGCCACCCAGCAGGTGCTCTTGTCGCCTTCCTCGAAGGCGAGCTGCCGCAGCGCTTCGATGTAGTACGCGTTCTCAACGTCGCCCACCGTGCCGCCGATCTCGATGAATATCACATCGGCGTCCGTCGCCACCGCCAGTTGCCGCAGCTTCGACTTCACCTCGCCGGTGACGTGCGGGATCATCTGCACGTCGCGGCCTAGGTACCCGCCGCGCCGCTCCTTTTCCAGCACGGCTGTGAAGATCTGGCCGCTGGTGGCGAAGTTGAGGCGGGTCATGTTCTGGTCGAGCATTCGCTCATAGGTTCCCAGGTCCATGTCGCATTCCATGCCGTCGTCGAGGACGAAGACCTCGCCGTGGCGGAAGGGGTTGAGCGTGCCGGAGTCGAGATTGAGATAGCCCTCGAGCTTGATGGCGGCCACGGTGAGCCCCTTGTCCTTGAGCACCTTGGCGAGGCTGCTGGCGAAGATGCCCTTGCCGAGGCCGGACATGACGGTGCCGAAGACGCCGACATACTTGGTCTTGCCGGGTTTGTAGCCGGCGGGAATCGGCGTGTAGAACTCGGTTTCATCGGAGACGTTGGCGACTGATGAGAGAATGTTCTGATTGCTCATGACGGGCGGACTCCGTGATGATCCAGCGGCAGAAGTTCGGCACGATCGTCGGCGGCGGCCGATCGAGGGATCGTGACGGCATCGGCAGCGGGGCTCTTGATTGTGGACGAATCGAACGGCGACGTGAGAAACGGGTGGTGCATCGGTCGATTATAAGGGGGATGTCAAGTGGGCGGGATTCGGGGGAATTGGCGATCTTGCGATCTTGCGATCTGGCGGTCTGGCGATCTGAAAATCGGGTGGCATGCCGAAGCGCAGCGCCCGGCATGGCGAGCGGGTATTGGTGATCTGGCGATCTTGCGATTGGGTCAACGGGTACTGTCGCGGGTCGGCATTCCCTCGGCTTGCCGTTTGGCGCGACGGTGCAGAAGGGCGGAGTTGGTACGAGACAAGAATCCAGCACCAGCGGGGTAGTAACTCTCCCAACATCGGAAATGATGCTGATTACCCCAAAATCATGCACTCTGTTTGGGTTTTGCGCCCGAACGGCGTAGAATGATGGAACCCATCACCTCGCGAAACGGGCCGGTCGCTCATCATTCGGATGGGGCGCCGTGGCTCCGGGATCGGACTGGCACGTCTCAATACTCGCCGATCGGAGGATTCACATGTTGCTTCCCGCTCTTCAACCGTTTCGGTTTGCCCGGCATACACGTGCGCATCGTCTGCGAACGCTCGGGCTGTCGGCACTTGCCCTCTGCGCCGGCGCCGCGACCGGATGTGATGCCCTGTGCGCTGCGCTGGGCCTGACTGACCAGCAGTGCCGACTGCTTGTCAATCAGCCGTCGGTGACGGACCTCAATGTCGTGGTGGAAGTACGGTTTATTGCCGTCGAGGACAGTTTTTTTGAAGAGATCGGCGTCGACTTCGACCTGGAGGTGGACGCCGAGCCGGTCGACGATTCCAACCCGCCGCCGCAGCGCAATGCCGCCCATGCGACACTCGCACCGCCGGGGCGCGTCGGCGGCCCGGAGAACAGGGAGATCCTGATTCCGATGGAGACCGATGCGGATTCGCTTCTTCTGCCGGTGTTTCCGGTCAACCAGGATACGCCGTCGATCATCGGATTTCCCGGCCTGCCGGGCCTCGGCGTCACGGTCCCGCCGAACGGGTCGGCTGACCAGCCGGACTTCGACCACCTTCCCGGCGGCATCAAGCTGGATTCGTGGTCCGATGCCGACTTCTCGGGATTCGGCTTCGCGATCCTCAGTGACATTGAGGCGTTTTTCTTTCTTGAGGCCGCGCAGGGGGATGAGGGCAACGCCGTCTTGACCGCGCCGAAGGTCACGCTTTTCAATGGACAAAGCGCGACGATCGTGACTCGCAACGAGAATACGCTGGTGACGGACTTGATCCCGACATTTCGAAACGCCGTCACGGATTTCGACCCGACCATCACGACGGTGACGTCCGGCCCGATGCTGAAAGTTGAGCCGGTCATTTCCGCGGACCGCCGGTTTATCACCATGCAGATTACACCCATCCAAGCCGTCGTGGCGGGACTGGGGCAGGCGGTCGACACGGGGACCGGCGACGGGGCAATTCAGTTTCCGATCGTCCGGTTTTCGACCGTCAGCACCACGGTGTCGGTGCCGGATGGCGGAACGGTGCTGCTCGGAGGCATTCGCAGGGCGAGCGACGGCCAGTACGAGCGCGGCGTTCCGGTTCTCAACAAGCTGCCCTATGTCAATCGACTGTTCCGAAACACCGGCGAGGTGCGCGACACGCACACGCTGCTGATCATGGTGACGCCCCGGATCATCATTCAGGAAGAAGAAGAGTAGCACCGGGCAACCGAATCTCGTCCGGACGAGCGGCGTCGCAACGCTGCCCCCCTGATGGCGAACAGAAGTCTCACGGCGTGAGAATCAGCGTCACCCAAGCCCCGACATCCCGTCCGTCCGCCGAACCGTCGGCGTTCACATCCGCCCGGGGCACATCGTCCGCGCTTTGTGGCTGGCCGATGAGCACGGCTCTCAGGGCATCGGCGTCGAGCAGGTCGACCACGCCGTCCCCATTCACGTCGCCCAACAGGTTCGCGAACGGATTGCGAATCGCCACGATCCCGGCGTCGTTGCGCGTGCAGATGATCGTGCGGCTGTCGGGCGTGAACGCGATGGCCGCCGGGCCGAGGCCGAGATCGATCTGATACCGTGCGAGCAGCGTTCCCGATTGCACATCCCACAATCGCAGGCTGCGGTCCGTGCGTGTCGTGCCGGTCGCGGCGATTCGGCCGTCCGGCGAAAGTGCCACTGACATGACCCAGTTGTCGTGCGGCTCGAAGGTTTGCAGGAGCGCGCCGTTTGATGCGTCGAAGAGCCGTGCGGTGCGATCGATCGAACCGCTGAGGAGTCGGGCGCCGTCCGCGCTGACCGCCACGTCGCGCACAGACGCCGTGTGGCCGCGGAAAAATCGAATGAAGCCGCCGTCGGTCGCGCGGGACATGGTGACCGAATTCCCCGTGCACGAGACGATCGCCTGGCTGTCGGGCGTGAACACGAAGGAGCCGATGCTGCTCGACGAAACGTTCAGCGACGTCTGGAGCGACAGGGCGGGATTATCCCAGATACGGCCCGGCTCGTTGAATCGGCGCGTCGCCATGAACTGGCCGTCCGGCGAGAAGGCGATGTCATCCATCGCGCCGGACTGGGCGGAATGGCTTGCCACCAGCGCGCCGTTCGATGCCTGGCGAAATCGCACGACGCCGCTGTCCTCCGTAATCGCGACGCGCGTGCCGTCGGCCGTGAAGGCGACGCGGGCGTCAAAGGGTGTCATCGGCTGGGACCAGACGAGCTCGCCGGTCGCGGTGTCGCGCACTTGTATCGAGTTGTTGAACTCGGCCACCGCGATGCGCGAGCCGTCCCGTGAAATGGCCAGGTCCGAGACTGATGCGCGCAGCTGAAGAAACTCGCGGACCAGGTTCCCGCTCGCCGCGTCGATCGTCCGCATGAACGGCACATGTTGAAACGAGAACTGAAATCCGTTCGCGACCAGCATCGTCTGGCCGTCGGGAGACCAGTCGAACGCTCCGACGCCGGCGCCGTCGTGCGGAATCAGCGTATCGAGCAAAGCGCCGGTCTGTGCATTCCAGACGTGAATCGTTCCGTCATAGCTGGAGGCCGCGACGCGTGCGCCGTCGGGCGAGAATCGCACGCGGGACACATTGTTCGTGGGCTGAGTCAGCGTCTGGCGAAAGGAGCCGTCGGCCGCGTTCCACAGCTTGACCGTCTGATCGACGCTGCATGACGCAAGCAGCGTTCCGTCCGGCGACAGCGCCAGCCAGTTGATCGCGCCGCTGTGGGCGCTGATGGTGCGTTCGACCCCGCCGTCGCTCATGCGGTAGTAACGGATCGTGCCGGCAGGGGATTGAAACGACATCGACGTGCCCGTGATCAGGAACTGGCTGTCGGCGGAGAAGACCGCGGCGACCGATCCGGCCGGTTCGAGCGTGTGGATGAGGCTGTGGTCCGAGCGATTGAAGACGTGCGTCGCGTCCTCCGATCCGGCCGGCGAACCCGCGACGGCCACGAGATTCCCGTCTGGTGAGAACAGCACCTGCTCGGCGGATTCCATGTCGGCGATGTGCCGCAGAAACTCGCCGTCGCTGAGCCGCCATGCGTAGGCGCCGCCGACCGTGGCGCCCCAGAGCTCCTGGCCGTCGGGCGAGAAGGCGGCGCCAAAAAAGGCGAACGCCGTCGAGAAATTGTCGATCGGAACGGTCACCGTGAGCAGCAGGCGACCGGTGTCGACCTCCCAGACCTTTAACGCGTCGCCGCCCGTTACTGCAAGTTGACCATCTGCCGAATAGTCAATTGCGTACACCCTGCCGGCGTGCC
>CALLKH010000005.1 GCA_938008425.1 uncultured Planctomycetaceae bacterium
TCGGCGCCGGCGGCGCCGAGGGCGCGATCGACGCGTCCAACGTGCTCAAGCCCGCGCTCTCCCGCGGCGAGATTCAGTGCATCGGCGCCACGACGCTCGATGAATACCGCAAGTACATCGAAAAGGACGGCGCCCTGGAGCGCCGCTTCCAGCAGATCATCGTCGAACCGCCCAATGCCGAGCAGACCATGGAGATCCTCAAGGGTCTGCGCGATCGCTACGAGGCGCACCACCGCGTGCAGATCACCGATGACGCCCTTCGCGGCGCCGTCGAACTCTCCATGCGGTACATCCCCTCGCGCGTGCTTCCCGACAAGGCGATCGACGTCATCGACGAGGCCGGCGCCCGCGTCCGCCTCAAGGCGATGACCAAGCCCTCGAAAATCACCGATCTCGAGGAAGAGATCAAGAAGCTGAACATGGAAAAGGACGAGTCGGTCCGCAACGCCGACTACGAGCGCGCGGCCGACCTTCGCGACAAGGCGCAGTCCGTCAAGGAAGCCAAGGACAGCCTTGAGAAGGATTGGCAGAACAAGCGCGGTGAGATCGACGGCGTCGTGGATGAGGAAGTGATCGCCGAAGTCGTCAGCCTCATGACCGGCGTTCCGCTCACCCGCCTCGAAAAGGAAGAGGCCGAGCGCCTGCTCGAACTCGAGAACGAACTGCACAAGCGCGTCATCAGCCAGGAAGAGGACATCAGCGCCGTTTCGCGAAGCGTTCGCCGCTCGCGCAGCGGCCTCAAGGACCCCAACCGGCCGATGGGCAGCTTCATCTTCATCGGCCCGTCGGGCGTGGGTAAGACCCTGCTCGCCAAGAGCCTCGCGAACTTCCTGTTCGGCTCCGACGACGCCCTCGTCGTGCTCGACATGTCCGAGTACATGGAGAAGCACAACGTCAGCCGCCTGGTCGGCGCGCCCCCCGGGTACGTCGGCTACGAAGAGGGCGGCCAGTTGACGGAGCGCGTGCGCCGTCGCCCGTACTCCGTGATCCTGCTGGACGAGGTGGAGAAGGCGCACCCCGACTGCTTCAACATGCTTCTTCAGATCATGGAGGAAGGCCGTCTGACCGACTCGTTCGGTCGTCACGTGGACTTCCGCAACACGATTCTGATCATGACCAGCAACATTGGCGCCGACAAGATCACGCACCAGACGACGTTCGGCTTCGAGAAGCGCGACGAGGACACCAGCTACGAACGCATGGTCGAGACCCTCAAGCAGGAGCTCGAAAACTACTTCCGGCCGGAGTTCCTCAATCGCGTCGATGAGATCGTCGTCTTCCGCAAGCTGGCCCACGAGCAGCTCGTGTCGATCGTCGAACTGGAACTCAACAAGGTTGCCAAGCGCGTGGGCGAGCGCGGGTTCGCGCTGGAGATTGAGGACGCCGCGAAGGAATTCCTGATCGAGAAGGGCACCGACGAGAAGTTCGGCGCCCGACCGCTCCGCCGGGCGATCGAACAACTGCTCGAAGACCCGATCAGCGAAGGCCTCCTCCGCCGGCAGTTCGCCGGCAAGGACAAGCTTGTCATCTCCGTCGTCGAAGCCGAGGACGGCCGCAAGAAGATCCACGTCGAGGCGGTCAACTCCGGCTCAAAGCCGGCCCTGGCCGGCGCGGGTGCGGATGCGACGTAAGATTATGATCTGTCAGTGATTTACGTGAGCCCGGTTCACGCCTGTGCGCCGGGCTCACTCATTTTTACCCGGCGTGAGTTACATAACGAACCTTTTCTTGGTGGTGAGCTAATATAAAGTTTGGCCCGAAACTTTATGTTAGAATTTCTCGCCCGCACCCTCGGCACTTGGCTGCCCCGGACCTCTAGACGGCAATCATCGAGTATTCGTGGCGTGCTTTGGCGCCGACCGTATCATGTGCATGTGCGTGTCGTGCGCGTTGCGGAAGCATGGATTCCGCCGTGCGGTTCAATTGAAGACTCTCTCTCAACGGCCTGATTCCACCATGAAACTTCGCAAACTCGGCGCCACCGGCGTCCTCGTCTCGGATCTCTGCCTCGGCACCATGAACTTCGGCATGGCCGAGTGGGGCGTCGATGAGAAGGCGAGCCTCGGCGTCATCGACGCCTACGTCGACGCCGGCGGCAACTTCCTCGATACGGCCGACGTCTACAGTGCCGGCATCAGCGAGCGCATCTGCGCCAAGGCGCTCAAGGGCCGCCGCGACAAGATCATCCTCGCCACCAAGGGCCATTTCCCCGTCGTGGAGACCTTCGGCGACCCGCCCGATCACGCCAACGCCGTCGGTTCATCCCGGCGCCACCTGACGCTCGCCCTCGAGGCGAGCCTCCGCCGGCTCGAAACCGACTACATCGATCTGTACCAGGTGCACTGCTGGGACGACCACACGCCGATTCACGAAACGCTCTCAACCCTCGACGGCTTCGTGAAGAGCGGCAAGGTGCGCTACGTCGGCCTGTCGAACTTCGACGCATGGCACATCGCCGAGGCCCGCCAGCTCTGCATTCGCCACGACTGGGAGCCTCTCATCACGGCGCAGATGCAGTACAGCCTCGCCTGTCGCGACATCGAACGCGGCGTGCAGAAGGTATGCCAGCGCTACGGCATCGGCATCCTGCCGTGGAGTCCGCTCGGCGGCGGCGTGCTGACGGGCAAATACAAGTCAACCGGGTCCGCCGGCGCCGACACCCGATTCGGCGCCATCGCCGATCCGAACAACGACTGGCGCAAGGCCTTCCTGAACGAGCGAAACCTCCAGATCGCCTCGACCGTTAAAACGATCGCCGACGAACTCGGCACGAACCCGTCGGCCGTCGCCCTCGCCTGGCTGCTCCGCCGGCCGATGGTGAGCAGCATCATCATCGGCCCCAAGACCGTGGCCCAGTTGAATGAGAACCTTGCCGCTTGCGACCTCGTCCTGTCGGCGGAACAGATGAAGCGGCTCAGCGACGTGAGCAAGCCGCACCTGCCGTACCCGGAAAAATTCATCGCCCGCAATGCCCGGAACATGTTCCGGCCGGATGAGGCGTGATGAGCGAAGGCCGCAAGTCGCCTTCATTTCACGAGACCGTGCGAGATCCGCTGATCTGTGCGTTACCCCAGTGATTGCACGTTCCCAGTGAGATCGAATTCCGATTTGCTTGACCTTGTTCGGTCCAATCGGATATTCTCTCAGTTGACCCTTTATCCGAGCCCGCCGTCACCAGCCAACCATATCGGTGCGCCGACATCCCCGTCGGCTGATCGATTCATTCATCATTAGAGTCATCCACACCCCGGAGGCCGGACATGCATTCATCATCCTTATTTCGAAATCTCTCACGCGGTGCGCTCGCGAGCTCCATTCTGATCGTCGCGCTTGAGGCCGTTGCCCACGCCGGCGTCGTCACCTGGGACGGCTCCTGCGGAAATTCGCGATGGCAGGAGTGCTGCGAGACCGGCGGGGGCGGCTACGAGTCCAACTGGAATCTCGGGACGGCGCCAACCCTCTCGGAGTGTTACTCCTCGCTGCGCCCGACGCTGGCGGATGATGTCGACATTGGCGCGAATTATGTGGTGATTGACACCTTTGGGATCGCCCAGGCGCAGTCGTTGGCAAGCAGCGGCACTTTGACCATGTATAGTTCGACGCTTCATGTCGCCGGCGATGCGAATCTCAGCGGAGTCTTCGAGTGCGTCGGTTCGCTCCTGCGGGCGGGCCACTTCACCATTGACGGCGCCTTTCGCGTGACGGATTCGGGAATGACGCAGGGGCTGCATCTCGATCAGGGCGCTCAGATTGATCTGTATGGCAGCGGATTAATTGCCAACGGCTCCTCGGTTCGCATGACCCCGGGTTGTCGTTTCACGATTCACCCTGGCGCTCTTCTCGATCTGTCTCATGTGCCGATCATCGGACTCTTGACCGGCGGCACGGAACAACCCCGTTTCGTCGTCGACGGCACCCTTCGAAAGACGTTGAGCACGACGACAACAACCGTGGTCCTTCCCTGCTCCGGCGCACAGACGACGGATTGCGGATTCGAAAACCACGGGTTGATCGATGTCCGTTCGGGAATACTGAATATTCAGTCCACCGGTCGTCACTCGGGGGCCTTCGAGGTTGCGTCCGGCGCCGAGTTGCAGTTCACGAGCGCGCCGCAATACTTCGAAGACGGCACGCAGTTCGTCGGCGACGGCATTACGCGAATCACGTCGATCACAGTCAACATCCCCACCAATGCAATCGCATCGGCGAATCGACTGAGCCTTACCGGCACGATAGCAGGGGGCGGCACGCTTGAAATCCTCGGACAGAGTCAGACGTCGTTCACGGTGAATAATTCGGCCATCACCATCGGCCAGCAGGCGGTGGTCTCCGCACAGAGTTTGCAATTCAACGGCAGCCGGCTTGACATTGATGGCAGGCTGACGATGACGGGTCTGATGACGCTTCAGCCTGCCACGGTTGGAAGCGAGGTGAATGTGCGCCCGGGCGGACTGTTGGAGTTTACAACTTTGAACAGTTCGGGCTTTCCCACCTCATCGATCAACGTCCTGGGGACGCTTCGAAAGACCGGCGCCCAAACGGCCTCCATCGGCGGCGAGTTCTCAAACACCGGCCGCGTCGAAGTGGCCGCCGGTCGCCTCAACCTTCAAACGCTCGGCAACGCGGCAGGTGAATACGCGGT
>CALLKH010000006.1 GCA_938008425.1 uncultured Planctomycetaceae bacterium
CTCTGTTGCATAAAGTCCATTATCATAATCACGCGCGGATCGCGACAATGACTGTTCGGATCCGGATCAATTTCTAGTTTACTATATGACCAATCTGTATCTATGTTTAGTACACCCAATATAGCGCCGTCTTGGACGCGATTCATCTGATAGAACCAAACTCCACTGACATCTTGCATTGACGCTCGTTGGGTGGCACGATACGACGAGTCGAAGGGGTCGAAAATTGGAGTACTAGCCAGCCAGGTTCTATCCTTGCTCACAGTATCCTGCTCCTCCTTCGTCATATTAAACAACTTGGCAGGGTCAACTGCATTCTTGCCATGCAGCTTCGCAACCTCCTCAAGATTGCACATTAGGGAGCAGCGGCCCGTATAGCAGGCTCCAGTTAACCCGCTGGCGGTAGTGGAGAACACCATTTCCTCGTCCTTATCCCCACTCATGTTGACTGCGTAACACAGGCACAAGCGCTTTCCACTTGGAATGAAGATGTTTGATCTGATCTTCAACTTACTCGGACTGCCCAGTATAGTTTCAATTTGACCTATTAGACGTCTCAAGTGCTCCTCAATGGAATTCTCTGCATCACCGCGTGGTAGGCTGAAGTTTAGTTTTCCGATCGCTCGTTCAGCAAACTCGCTCCCCTTCATGTACATTTCACTAACAACTTTCCGATCGTTGATTTGATCGAACGCCAGTACATTCTTAGGACCGCCGGTCTCCCTCTGCGGCTGGCGAACAATGAACGAGCGAGGCAGAGACTCCGCAAGTTTATCGTCGAGTTCGTTTCGGGCGTAGCCTGTTAGCATTGATGCGATTGCACCCATGAACTCAAACGGCCTCGCGAGGTTTTCTGGGCTCTCGTACGCATCGTCCTCTACCCGAAGCCCAATATGAATCCAATGCCGCATAGCTAATCCACGAAACGCCTCGGAAGAACCCATATTCATCCGGAACTGCTCGGCAAATACCCATGACGGGAAGTTTGATACGACACCACCGTCGACATACCACCCAGGTCGGAATGCACCATTTACTTCAATCGGCCGAAAAAAGACGGGGAAGCCCGCTGACGCCCGTACTGCCCTAGCCACAGATATGTTGCGACAGCGATCGTCGATTGAGCTGAATACCGCGACAGTCTTGGTTGACAGATTCGTCGCGACCAGAAAAAGCGGCGGGCGAATGCAATTTGGGTCTTGCTGCGCTACTTCGCGGTAGTGTTGAAAAGTCACCCTCTCTTCTTCGCGTAGCCCAAGTCTCGCAATTTCGGGTGATTTCCGGAGGATTCGCTCCACCTCCTCCTCGAGCTTGTTTCCAGAGAAGAGCCCCCTCGCCGCCCAAAAGTGTGTGAGCCTCTCACGCACCGTCTTGCCGAGCTTAAGAGCACTATGGCTGCGAAAGGGCTTAAAAAGCCACTTGCTGTTCTCAATCGACCTTATTCTCTCAAGCAGTCTCCGACAGTCAGTGAGAAGTGAATTGAAAGCCGGAAAATCAAATTGCTTACCATCGACTTTCTCATAGGGTCCCACGAGGTCCGTTAGAGGGCACAAATCAGCTATCTCATCTCTGATCAGCTGAGGTCGTCGACGAACATCATCCAGCTTTGACCAGAAAAGGCTTGCAACGATTGCACCTGCAGAAGTCCCGGCGAGGGCGAGTGGAACAATGTTGTTGTCTTTTACAACGCCCTCTAGTTGCCCTAGGAGCGTGAGCGCGTAGACCCCGCCGCCTTGAATTGTAAGGACTGCGTTCTTATCAAACTGTTCCAAGGTGCGTGGCGTGGCCCGTGCCTCCGTACGCAGGTACTCTACGTGAGATTCGTCGGACCAAAGGCTCCTGGCAGAAGACTGCGGAGGCTTGCGTCTATCTTGTCTGATGAATCACACACGCAAATAATACGTGCATCTGGCCCAAACTCATTAATTACTTGTCTGCACGACCCGCACGGCGAACTTGCAGTCGGTGTGGGAGTATATACTACCACCGCGACAATGGAGCGATCGCCGCTCGCGATGAGTTGCATGATACCACATCGCTCAGCGCATATTGTATTGCCATATGAAGCGTTTTCAACGTTACAGCCCAAGAAAACGTTGCCTGATGACGCGAGTATGGCCGCACCGACTGGAAAGCTGCTGTAAGGGCAGTAAGCCCTTGATACCGCTTGTTTAGCAAGCTCGACGAGTCTCTCGATTTGCTCGTCGTCCAGCACGGAGTGATTATTGCCCTTGCCGGTCTCTGAGCCAGGCATAAAGGTCCTCAATCGAGTAGAATACGGGTTTCCCAAGCCGCCGGAACTCGGCTACCTCGTTATCCGCCCCGGAAGACTGACTTTGGATGTACTCCATGCCTTCGTACTCGGCGTTCAAACGAAGGCAGGCGTCATATCGCGGGATCATCGCGAGATCATAGGCGATCCAGTCTTGGTACTTCCTCGGAAAAAGGGTGTGCTGAAAATGTGACCAGAGCGGTGCGACCGGCCAAACGAGTCCATCGGTCATGAGGCGGTCAAAAACCCGACATTGAAAGTGTGTGTTGATAGCAGGATCGCCCTTGCTGTAAGGCGAAGCGATGTAGACGATGGGTCTTGCCGCGATCGGTAGATCGTTACCGGTAGCACCCAACTCCGCCATCGAAGGGCTGGCCCGATTTGCCGTGGCATGACCACAACCTTGAAGGTAAACCGTGCCTGTTAGGCACAGAACTAAGACTACGGCGACGTCCTTGATGACTCGGGTCGAGCAGTGTGACATAGGTACGATCTTTCAATGGCAATCTGAGCATGCATGGTGGCCGAAGTTCCCACCGATTGTCAAGCCACAGGATTTGGCGCATGTGTCGAGAGTCGATCGGATATCATGCCTCGAAAAAGGCGCCCAGAATCAAAGCGAGCCGCAACTTCGCTCTCCCAACGAATCTCCCGCGAACTCCCCTGAAATACTCATGGGCAGGATTTCAATCTGAACTCGAATCTCCCAGTGACTTCACCCTCACCCAGCATCTCCCTTCAAGCGAGAGGAGCCTACCCCCCCACCGTCGCGCTCGCCGCCGCGCCCCACGGCCCCGGCTCCCCGCGGGTGCTGACCCAGCGGCAGGCGTAGTGGGCCGTCTGCCCCGCGTCGCGGCCGGTGAAGGGGATCGACGCGGGCATGCGCGTCGCGATCTTCAGGAACGCATACGCGGGCGAGGGTGGCGGGGCCGGCGCGCCCGGCGGCGTGAGGGCGACGTGAATCTCCGCCCCCAGCACCCCGCGCGGCCGCGCCCGGCGGACGGGCGAAAGCTCGTCGACAATCCGCAGGCGATGCAGGAGCCGGTCGCCCGTCTCGACCGAGACGAGGGGCGCGGTGGCGGGCGGCGACGCACCGATGCCCGGGTCGGCGGGTAGAATGTTTGCGATGGACGGGCGACGGCGACGACGCAGGTGGGCGAAGTGGACGGGTGTTTATACCTGCGCGCTGATCCTGGCGGCCTGGGGCGTGAGTGAATTCTGGGGGGTAACCCTTCGATTTTCCGCCCCCATGATCTGGTCCCATGACGGCAACCTCTTCTACTTTCACAGGGGTCACGAAATCGCAGGCCCGCGCCCCGATTCGCGTTTTGTGAATGTCAGCGGCGGGGAACGGTCATATGGTCTGCGCTGGCCTCACTATCAGAAGAACGTGAACATGTTGTTTCTGAGAGTGCCGTACTGGTGCCTGCTCGTTCCCGCCGGCGTCCCCACCGCGCTGCTATTCTTTCTCGACCGGCGAAAAATTCCCCCCGGCCATTGCCAGGCCTGCGGCTACGACCTGCGCACTTTGACCAGCGGCCGCTGCCCGGAGTGCGGGTTGGCCGTGGAGCAGGTGAGCCGTTGAGCGGTGGCAGCCGTCCGGCATCTCCCCCACTCTAAATTCGACATTCTCCATTCTACATTCGCGGCAAATCACCCTCACCCCAACCCGGGCGTCATCACCCTCACCCAGCCTCTCCCTTCAAGGGAGAGGAGCCAGGGCGCTTACGCGTAACTATGCAGCCCCACGATATAAAAATTCACGAAGCACCAGTTGAACGCCATCATCACGCAGCCGGCCACGCTGAGCCAGGCGGTCCACAGGCCGCGGTTCTTCACCACGAACCGCGTGTGGATCAGCATCGCGTAGATGATCAGCGTGTTCAGCGCGAAGACCTCCTTCGGGTCCCAGCCCCACGGCCGGCCCCACGAGTAGTCGGCCCACACCGCCCCCAGAATGATGCCGACGAAGAGCAGCACGAAGACCATGTTCAGGATGATCATGTGGCTCCAGTCGGCGTGGTGCAGCCACATCGGCAGGCCCTTCACCCCGCGGCCCTCATCGCCCGGCGCCGCCCCCGCCAGGATCGGCCGCTGCGAACGAAGCGAGGCGGCCGATGCGGATGCCATCGATGCGGCAGACATTCGCGACGCGCCGACGGTCGAGCCGGACGACCGCTCCGAGCCGGCGGACATGGCGGGGCCGCCCGACATCGCCGGGCCTGTCATCGACGCCGCCGGCATCGCCCCCGCGCCGGCCAGCGCCGGGCCGAAGGATAGCCCCAGCCCCCCCTGCGAACGACTGAGGATGCCGCCGAGCCGGTTCATGCCCGCCCAGGTGAGGCCGACGACGAGCAGCGTCAGCGCCGCCCCGCGCGAGAACGCGTAATCCCCGAGATAAAGCGTCGTCGCGGCGATCGCCAGGCAGATCAGCCATGCCAGACCGGTTGCACTCAATCGACGGGCAACGAATGCGAGTAGCAGCACGATCGCCGCCGCGGCCATTCCGAACGCCGGCGCCGCGAAGGCCTTCTTGATCATGCCGGCCGAATGGTCCGGGCCGATCTGGAAGACCTGCCCCATGGCCGCCCAGATGATCGCCCCGGCGGCCGCGATGATGAAGCCGACGTGGGCGGACTTCACCGGGTCCACGCGGTGGTAGTAGCCGAAGAGATAGACCACCGCGATGACCGAAGCGAGGAAGATCAGCGCGTACGACGCGATGATCAGCACGGTGTGAATCCGCAGCATGAGATCATCGAGAATGCCCATGATCGATGTCAGCGTGCCGCCGCCGGGAATGACGAAGCCGCCCAGCGCGAGCGCCAGAAAGCCCGTCACGTTCGCCGCCAGCAGGAAGACCCGCGTCTTGTAGCGGAACTCGGCGAGCAGCCCCACCGCCACGCCGATCCACGCCGAGCCGACCACGGCCTCGAACATGTTGGCGACCGGAATGCGCCCGAGGATGTACCAGCGCAGGCTGATGCCGAAGGCGTGAACCACGATGCCGATGATGAGAAACGCGATCGAGGCGAGGCGCGGCGTCCGCCAGCCCGTGACCAGCGCGGGCACGGCCAGGAGCGCGCCGAGCAGGTAGATCCACATGCCCCACGTGAACTTGCCCCACGCGTAGTAGCTCGCCTCGGCCTCGCGCTGCGACAGGGTGGGATAGACCCCCGCCGCCGCCAGCGTCGGCAGCGAGTCGGCCAGCCGATCGAGCGATTTCTGCACCCGCCCGGCGTCGCCCGCCTGCCAGCCCTTCCAGACCGCGGCCCAGGCGCCGAGCACGGCCGTCGCCTGGTCGGGTGTCACATCGGGGACACTGGCGGCCGTCGTCTGCCCCTTGCGCATCTGGGCGAGGCCCGCCCGCAGCTCGACCGGGAGGTTCTCAACAAGGTCGCCCGGCGTGTACCAGGCGGAGTCATACGAACCCGAGGGGCTCGGCACGACGCTGACCAGCCGCTCGAGGAAGACGGCGACCGCCTGCGAATCGCGCACGCGGCGCATGGACGTCCCCATCGGGGCCATCGGCTCGAGCTCGCGAATCCGCGATTCGACGACCTCGTTCGCCAGCTCGCGCGGTGTCATGTAGCCCGTGTCCTGCACGCGCCGGCGTGCGGCCTCGGGCATGTGCGTTGACAGGTGAATGCGAACGCCCTTGTCCTTGATGCGAATGACCGGCGAATCCGCGTAGGCCTCCCGGTTGAAGAGCCACTCGAAGAGCGACGCCATCGGCGAGAGGCCGGGCAGATGCTCGCGGCCGTACATCGCGGTCATCGATTCCCGGGCGAAGGAGTCGAGCGTCTTGTAGCGGCCGGCATCCTGCACCGCGATGAGCCGGGCCTGCGACCAGTCGATCGCGGCATCGATCTCCGCGGCATTTTGCGAGGCGTCGAAGGGCTGATCACCGGCCCGGGCAGTTGTCGCCGCGCCGAGCGTGATCGCGACGACCATGCCGAGCTTGAGCGCGACACCGGAACCCGCCATCGCACGGCCGTTGCCATCTGCCGTGACTCGCGCGGCGACGCGCGGTTCGCGGGATTCCTCGTTCGTTGTCATCCGGTCATCTCCCATTCGTTCATGTCGAGTTCCCGCGTGGCCGGCGCGACGCCGGAGCAGGATCGGTTTGATGTAGAAGGCGAACATGCAGCCGAGCGTGATCAGGGTGCAGCCGATGAGCATGGGCCAGATCCCTTCGCGGTTGCCGACACCGAGAATGGTGTAGCTCCAGTGGTCCTTGGCGGCGCCGCTCTGGAAGAGCGTCCAGTCGCCAGTGGAGAATGTCTGGTTCGTGTAGACCGCACCGGGCATCACCTCGGCGCCGGCCTGCACCACGCCAAAGTCGCTGCGCCACGATTCGACGCTGTTGCGGCCGGGGAAGAACTTCACGCTCAGCTTGCCGGGCAGAAGCGCGACACCCAGGTCACGGGCGAAGCGGGAGTACACCACCTGCCAGGGATCCGGATCGCCGGGGACCGTCACGCTGATCGGCCGCTCCTCGATGTTCGGATACTGGCTGAACATGCACCACTGCGTCTCGGTCCAGTCCTTGTTACCGCCGCGGCCGGTGAACACGAGCCGCACGGCCGACATCGACCGCGCCGCAATGTTCGGCCGACGGGTCTCCAGCGGCTCCACCACCGGCACGAGTGCCGCCCGGGCGTTCGGAAGAAACTGTTCCAGCGTCAGGTCGAGCGGCATGCCGTCAAACAGCACCGGCCGCGACTGGCCCGCTGCCAATTTCACGACACTGGCCTTGCCGTGCGAATCCCAGACCGCCGCGACCGGGTCCACGGAGGGACCCGCGACGATCGACATCCAGCCGCCGGCCGACGTTCGATAGCGAAGCACAAGGTTCGGATCGTACGGCCCGTCGCGATGGCGCGTGCCCTGTTCGTCGATATCCTGCGAGAGCTGCGGGTAGCGCTGGATCACCGTTCGGTTGTAGCTTTTCGCGCCGTTCGTGACATCGACCGAGGCCATCGGCGAAACCGCGCCCTCGAAGCCGGGAGTCATGAGCGGCCACGACGGCGAGAGATCCTTCACCGTGAGTTCGTAGGTCGTGTCTTCGATTTGGATGACGTCGCCCCTGCGAATCGTGAAGGTCTTTCGAACCGGGGGATCGACCACCACAACTTCCAGCTCGTGCGGGGCCGACAGCGATGCCGTCGCGGCGGCATATTCTTCCTCATTTTCGACCCATTTGAATTCAACGGGCAGCCCGACCGACACCATGGATCGCGCCGCGTCGAGGGCG
>CALLKH010000007.1 GCA_938008425.1 uncultured Planctomycetaceae bacterium
GGATCCGGGGCTCGATTTTCGTCCGAAGGGGATTAACATATCTGCGGGCGGAATGTGTTCGGGCGGGAAGTGATCGAATCCCCCAGAGCGAGTACACCTCGGGCCAACCGCCCACGCGCCAGGCCGAAGGATCGAAACATGGGTAGACCCGTTTTCGCAGTCGCAATGTCGATCGTGGCAACAATTGCGGTCAGCGCAGGAATCTATCTGGTCGTGCGCGCAAACTCAGAAATTAACTTACTCAGGGCTGAACTCAATCAGGCGAGACTCGAAGCGGGCGACGCACGCGCCAATCTGCTCATCACGGAACTGAGGCTTGACAACGCACAAGAGTATAATGTCCTTCAGCACGAACTCTTCGATAGCCTACGGGATGCTTCAGTTCTCGCGGTAAAGTCGCTCGCGGATGAACGGGATCGCGAGGTACGACGAGAAGTGCTGACGAGGTTCATGGACGCAGTCCGGCTGGCCGAAGAAAGTTCCCGCACCTACGGTGACACTATGTTTGAAAGCATACGGACGACTCAGGAAGCAGCGATGCGCGCTTGGGAATCAGCCGGTGACCCACCGAGTCCATAGTTGTCTGCGACCTGCTATAGACTACATCTTCTGCACATGCTGCTCGTCCAGAATCTCCTGAACGGTGATCAGCTTGATCAGCCGGCCCGTCTTGCGGTGGAACGCCGCGCACTCCGCCTCCGCGTCCGACGTGTAGCCGAACGCCACGAAGAACCCGCGCTGCCGGTCCTCGCGGGCCATGACGGCTTCGAACTGGTCGATGTCGGGGCGGCCGACCTTGTCGGTCTGCTTGACCTGGATCGGGAACCAGTCGCCCGCGAACATGCTGGCGGTCTCGCCCTTTTTCGTCACCGCGTCCGACGGCTTGGTGCCGACCGGATAGATGCGGCCATCGATGCCCATGTCGCCGACCTGCACCTTGTTGGGAATGCCGCCGAGCGCGATGACGGCCCAGTTCTCGAATTCGAACGGCGGAATGTCCTTGAGCTTGGCGAGGGTCCACGGCAGGTCGCGGACGATGAAGGAGTTCACATCACGGGCGCGGTGGCCCGGCTCACTCTCGCGCATTTTGCAGACGTCGCGAAGCCGCTTGGCCATCACGCGGCAGGCGGTGGGTGAGATGTCGATGCCGATCCACTGTCGGCCGAGGTTCTGGGCGGCGACGAGAGCGGTGCCGCAGCCGCAGAAGGCGTCCAAGATGATGTCGTTGGGGTTGCTGCTGGCGTTGACCAAGCGTTCGAGAAGCGCCAATGGCTTCTGAGTAGGATATCCCAGCCTCTCTTGTGCCTGGGAATTGAGCGGCGGAATATCAGTCCAGACGGTCCCCATCGGAACGCCTGGCATTTCGTGCAGGTACCGGATGTATCGTGGGCGTTTTGATTTGTCCTTTGGATACCAAATCCGGCCCTCTGCATCGAGTTTCGCCATCGTCTCTTTGGAGAAGCGCCAGCCCTTCGAGGGCGATGGAAAGCCCTTCCATTCGTACATCATGTTCGGCCGAGGATTTGGACTGATGATGCTGGTGAGCTGGTAACGGCGGCCTTCGTCGTCGCGAAGTCCGTAGTGACTTTCAATGTACTCCGGAGAGTGCGGAACGAACGGAGGATTCCACGTGAATTCATCGCCGCCCGTGTAAAAAAGAAGCGTGTCATGCAGCTGGTTCCAACGTTGCGCGTC
>CALLKH010000008.1 GCA_938008425.1 uncultured Planctomycetaceae bacterium
AGGACGCCCCGTTTCATATATCTTCATGGCGACGGCCGTTCGCGTCGCCATGTCTGCGGGAGGCGAGTGCAAAGTGAAAAATGTAAAATGAAAAATGAGAAAGTGGCGGCCCGTTTGCGCCTTCTCTTTTTCATTTTTCATTTTGAATTTTTCATTCTCCCCGCACCCCTGCCCCCTTTTCCGAAACCCCCGGCTCCCATTACCATCCCCCTCCCATATGGATGAGACCCGCAAACAACGGCTGGCCGAGTTCGTCGCCTATGCCAAGACGCTCTCGGGCGACGAGAAAGGCGAGGCGCAGGTCTTTCTCGATCGGCTCTTCCGCGCATTCGGGCGCGAGGGCTACCACGAGGCCGGCGCGACGCTGGAACACCGCGTCAAGAAGACGCAGGGCGGCACGGCCTTCGCCGATCTCGTCTGGAAGCCGGTCGTTCTGATCGAGATGAAGAAGCGCGGCGTGAACCTCGCCGCCCATCTCAGCCAGGCGTTCGATTACTGGGTCGAGCTGGTTCCCAACCGCCCGCGCTACGTCATCCTCTGCAACTTCGACGAATTCCGCATCTACGATTTCGATCGCGACATCAACGAGCCCCAGGACACCGTCACCCTCGACGAACTGCCCGAGCGCTACGGCCCGCTCAATTTCCTCTTCAAGACCAACGAGCGGCCGGTCTTCAAGGTCGATCGCGAAAAGGTCACGCGCGACGCCGCCGCCCTGCTCGCCACGGTCTACAACCGCCTCGCGGAGCGCAAGGCGGTCGGCCCGCAGACGGCCCAGCGGTTCATTCTTCAGATGCTGGTGTCGCTCTTCTCCGAGGACATCGGCCTGTTGCCGAAGCACTTTGTGACGCAACTGCTCGACGACTGCACCGACCCGCCCAAAGCCTTCGACCTTCTGCGCGGCCTCTTCACCGCGATGAACGCCGAAAGGCCCTCCAGCGGCGGCCGCTTCAAGGATGTCCCCTACTTTAACGGCGGCCTCTTTTCCGAGCCCGCCCCGGTCGAGCTCAAGCCCGACGGTGAAGTCGCGCTGCTCAAGCGCGCCGCCAGCTACAACTGGGCGCACGTCTCCCCCGACATCTTCGGCACCATCTTTCAGCAGTCGATGGGGGTGGAGGAGCGTCACGCCTTCGGCGCCCATTACACCGCGCCTTCGGACATCATGAAGATCGTCGGGCCCACCATCGTGCAGCCGTGGCGGACCGCCATCGAGTCGGCCCGCTCGCAGGCCGACCTGCGCAAGCTTCAGCAGCGGCTCTACCGCTTCCGCGTGCTCGATCCGGCCTGCGGCAGCGGAAACTTTCTTTACATCGCCTACCGCGAGCTCAAGCGCGTCGAAAAGGAACTGGTGGACCGGATTCGCGAGGTCGCCCCGAAGAGCACGAAGGGCCAGCGGGAATTCGGCTTCGTGTCGAGCCGCCAGTTCTTCGGCATCGACATCCTCCCCTTCGCCGTGGAGCTGGCCAAGGTGACGATGACGCTGGCCCACAAGCTGTCCATTGATGAACTGCACATCGAGGAGCCGGCGCTGCCGCTGGACAATCTCGACGACAACATCGTCTGCAAGGATGCCCTGATCGATGGTGATGGCGGGCGAGCGGTGTGGCCCGAGGCCGACGTGATCATCGGCAATCCGCCGTTTCTCGGCGCGAAGCGCCTGAAGCCCGAGCGCGGCGTCGACTACGTGAACGCGGTGCGAAAGCTCTACCCGGAGGTGCCGGGCATGGCGGACCACTGCGTCTACTGGTTCCGCCGGGTGCACGACCATTTGAAGCCCGCGACGGCGGCCGACCCGTTCACCGGCCGGGCGGGTCTGGTCGGGACGCAGAACATCCGGAACAACCAGAGCCGGGTGGGCGGGCTGGACCACATCGTGAAGTCGGGCGTGATCGTGGAGGCGGTGGAGAACCAGCCGTGGAGCGGCGAGGCGAACGTGCACGTTTCGATTGCGAATTGGGTGAAGCGCGAGGATGGGATTGACTCCGATGGGCTATTGATGATACCGGCTGAGAGGCGTTTGTGGTCAAAGGCGACTGTCACACCGCCGCTCTTCGCCACACCAGAGGAATCCAAACGGCCGCGGGTGTTGACCACTGGGCGTCGAGGGCGAACCAGGGCAGACAAGTCCTTTGAATTGGTACTCCGACAGACCGATGCCATCAGCTCGGCTCTGTCCGATGAACACTCGCTAAGCGAGGCCCGGATTCTGAATTGCAACACTGATCCTCAAAGGGTTTATAACGGACAATTCCCAAGGCATCAGGGATTTGTGTTAACGCCGGATGAGGCAGCCGATATCACGAAGGGATCGCTGAAACGAAATCGAGTCGTCGTTCACCCCTACCTCATCGGCCGCGAAATGATTACCCACGCAAAGCCTTTGCGCTGGGTCATCGATTTTCAAAAGCTCTCGATCATCGAGGCGCAATCCTTCAAGGAGCCATTCAGAATTATTGAGAATTCGGTATTACCGCATGTCGAGAGTTACGCAAAACGTGAACGTCAGAAAACAGGAAAGGACACCGGCCAAGATCAAGGTTGGCTCCGTACCTGGTGGCAACACTTCCGATGTAGAAAGGAATTGATTGACAACATCGGAGAGATTGGACGATATCTCGCCTGTGCGGAAGTCACGAAGCGACCGATCTTCTCATTCATTGATCCAGACATTCGCCCGGACCATACTCTGGAGTGCTTCACGTTCGACGACGATTACTCCTTCGGAGTGCTTCAATGTAGTTCCCACTGGCAATGGTTTATTGCCAAGTGTTCTAAGCTCAAGAGCGACTTTCGATACACTCCTGCGTCCGTCTTCGACACCTTCCCTTGGCCC
>CALLKH010000009.1 GCA_938008425.1 uncultured Planctomycetaceae bacterium
CCGCTGGTGGTCGACGTCGGGCGGCAGCGAGAGGTCTCGCACCGTGAAACCGGCATCGGCCGGGTCGGCGCCGACGCTGAACGGACCAAAGCGATTGCTGAGGTAACCGGATCCCGCGAACTCATTGGGCGCCGAGGGAATGCAGACGTACGGCGGCAGATCCTTTTGCATGCCGAGTTCGTGCGAGACGACCGAACCGAACGAGGGATAGCTCAGCGCCGGACTCGGTCGATAGCCGGTGAACATGTTGTGGGTGCCGCGCTCGTGCGCTGCCTCGCCGTGACTCATGGCGCGAAGAATCGTCAGCTTGTCGGCGATCTTCGCGGTCTCCTGGAGGCTCTCGCTGAACGCCACACCGGTGAGGCAGGTCTGCACGGTGCCGAGCGGACCGCGGTACTCGATCGGCGCGTAGGGCTTCGGATCAAACGATTCCTGCGCGGAAAGTCCGCCGGGTAGGAAGATGTGGATCACCGCGTCGGCCACCGGCTTCTTCGCGGAGTAGCTCTTCTGGTCCGCGCGAGCCTGCTTCTGAAGGTAGTCAGGCAGCGCAAGGCCGAGCCCGCCGACGAGCCCGACGTAGAGAAAATCCCGTCGTGAGGGGGCCGCATGGTCACGGCCGCCGCAGTCGCAGTTTCGCCTGGTCATTCCACCCTCGCCTCTGAACGATCTTCCGTTCACCAACTAACGCGCACCAACCCGCCAAAGTGCTGACATGACCGGGTCGCCGCCTGAAGATGGCTATCTTAACAAGTGGACCATGAGTCTGCAGAGATTCGACGCACATGTCTACCGCCGACAGTCGATGATCGAGACCGCTGATTCCATCGCAAGGAATTCGCATTCGACTCGACATGAACAATGGCACACCAGTTGTTGCAATACCGGGTCGGCTCGGGCGTTTGGCCCTACAGCCAAAAAAGCCGGTCTCATTCGGGCGGCCGCTCCCCGCAACCGTCCTGTGGGACCCGCAAGGCGTCGGTAGTCTTTATCCTGACTAAGGTTAGGGCGATCACGATCTTGAAGGCGGCCCGAAAAAGCGGTATACGGGCATCTTCAGAAATCGCGAGAGCGGTCAGGACGGGTTGCCCCGCTTTGCTGACACTCGATGGCTTATTTTTTTAGAATTGCCTTTGTCCCGTCGGCGGTTGCTCAAATTGCGGCCGTTCGCGGAGGATGAAAGCAATTTTCGTGCTCTGGCGAATTCATTAACCGGAAAGAACCAAAACCAGGAGAAGAATCATGTCTTGGCGACTGTCGAAATCGATGTACGTCTGTTGCGCACTGATTCTCATGTGCGCCGCCCGGCCTGCGATGGCGCAGACCGGCGCCTGTTGTTTCCCCGCGAATGGCATCATCAATTGCGAAATTCGAACGGCCGCCGCCTGTGCGGAAGTCAATGGCATCTATCGCGGCGACGGCACCCAGTGCGGCCCCGCAACGTGCAGCAACACGGCGCCCAGTGGCGCCTGCTGCATTCAGAATCCGAACGGCGGCGTCTCCTGCGAAATGCGCACCGCGGCCGGTTGTGCCCAGGTCAACGGCGTCTATCGCGGTGACGGCACAAGCTGCTCCACCAATCCCTGCGCTCCACCGCCACCCGCGACCGGCGCATGCTGCATCACGACGCCGAACGGTACCTTCTGTCAGATTCGAACCGCCGCCCAGTGCGCCGAAGCCAACGGAACCTACAACGGCAACGGCTCACAGTGCAGCCCGACGCTGTGTCCGCCGCCCGCCACCGGCGCGTGCTGCATCCCGGCGGCCGGCGCGATCACCTGCGAAACTCGAACGGCCGCCGGTTGTGCCCAGGCGAACGGCAGCTATCGGGGCGACGGCACCGTCTGCTCGACGACGATCTGTTCGCCGCCGGCCACCGGCGCCTGCTGCGTGACGACGCCGAACGGCACCTTCTGTCAGATTCGCACGGCTGCTCAGTGCGCTGAGGCGAACGGCACCTATCACGGCAACGGATCGCAGTGCACCTCGACGCTGTGCGCCCCGCCGCCGCCACCCACCGGCGCATGCTGCATCCAGACGAGCGCCGCCGGCGCAGTTTGCCAGATTCGAACGGCGGCCGGTTGTGCGGAAGTGAACGGCGCCTACCAGGGCGACGGCACCACCTGCACCAACACCACCTGCGCTCCCCCGCCGCCGAGCGGCGCCTGCTGCATCCCCACGCCATCCGGAACCCCGGGCGGCACCAACATGGCCTGCGTGATGCGAACGGCCGCGCAGTGCGAAGCGACCGGCGGCACCTACCACGGTGACAATTCGGTCTGCACGGCGACGCTCTGCAATCCCCCGCCCGCAACCGGCGCCTGCTGCATTCAGGCCGCCATCGGCACCGTCTGCCAGGTCCGCACGGCCGCCGGATGCGCGGAAGTGAACGGCGCCTACCAGGGCGATGGCACCACTTGCACCAACACCACTTGTGCTCCGCCTCCGCCGACCGGCGCCTGCTGCGTCATGAGTCCGGTCGGAACGCCGGGCGGCGGCAACCTGGTCTGCGTGATTCGAACGGCCGAGCAATGCGCGGCGGTGAACGGCACCTACCACGGTGACAGTTCGGCCTGCACCGCGGCATTGTGCGGAACACCGCCGGCAACCGGCGCCTGCTGCCTGCCGGCGACCGGCGCCATCGTTTGCCAGATCCGCACCGCGGCGGGATGTGCTGAAGCCAACGGCATCTATCGTGGCGACGGCACCGTTTGCGCCAATGACACCTGCGCTCCCCCGCCTCCGGAGACGGGCGCCTGCTGCGTCTCCGGCCCGAACACCACGCCGGCCGGCGGTTCCGTCTGCGTCATTCGAACGGCCGCCCAGTGCGCCGCCATGAACGGGACCTATCACGGCGATGGAACACCGTGCAGCCTGACGCTGTGCACGCCGCCGACCACCGGCGCGTGCTGCTTCCACACCGCGGCCGGCATCGTCTGCGAAGTTCGCACCCGCTCGGCCTGCGCCGAGGTGAACGGCCTCTTCCGCGGTCCGGGCACGGCCTGCGGCGACAACGCGTGCACACCGCCGCCGCGCGGCGCGTGCTGCGTCGTTCGACCTGACGGCCTGTCACACTGCGGCATCACCACACAGGCGAACTGCGAATCTCACGGCGGAACCTACTTCGGCGACAACTCCATGTGCGATGACACGGATTGTGCGCCGCCGCCCACGGGCGCCTGCTGTGTTCGCCATCCGGCGACGAATGTCATTCATTGCGTGGTCACGACCCGGGCCCAGTGCCAACAGCACAACGGCGTGTTCCGCGGGCCCGGCACCGCGTGCAACGATCAGACCTGCGTTCCGCCTCCGACCGGCGCCTGCTGCGTCGTGCGGCCGAACGGTGTGATCCGGTGCGTTCGAACAACCCAGGCGCAGTGCGCCGCACACATGGGCCTGTATCGCGGCGACAACGTGCCGTGCGCGCCGGGCGCGTGTGACAACGGCGGCGGCGCCTCCGACGGCGGCAAGGGACGCGACCTGACGACCGACGTGATCGCCAGGGTCGTTGACGACATCCTGTCGGATGACAGTGGTCCTTCGGGCAACGGCCCGGACCATTCACTCGACATCGATGCCGTGATCGACACGCTGCTTGAGAACGCCGTGGGGCAGAAGGGTTAATCTTCGCCACTAGCAATCACATCCCATCATGATGTCAGCTGGCGTCATGGCGGGCCCAGTGAAAATACCGACCCGCGTTGCGATCGAGACGATTGCAACGCGGGTCTTTTCTTACGGTCTATTCCAGGGATCGCCCAGCGTGCCGGAGGAGGAAATGCGGAGGCGGCAAAGTCACGGCATCGCTTCAAGCCGCCAGGAACTTCGAACCGGGATCATCTGGGTGCTCGGATCGATGTAGCCGTCCGGCGGGTTGGATATCAAGTTCGGATTAGCCTTCAGGACCGCAGTGGTGATGCTCATGCCGCCGTTGGCGATGATCGTTCCGACGCTCCTGAATTCATTGCTGATCTGGGTGGAGACCAACGGGCCGATGATGTGAACCACGCCGTGCATTTGTTCACCCGGGTAGACGATGGCATTCTTGACGTTGTCGCTCACGCCGTTGGGCCAGGGATAGGGCGTCCCCGGCGGATTGTAATTGTCGCTCCCTTCATTGAGAGGACTCGACAACCCTTCCAGCTTCACCGTGGCCATGCCTGCGGCCCTGATGATCAGCGATGGGTAGTTCGGGTACGCCGGCTGATGCAGATTCATGTTCGCCATCATGAACGTGGCGCCGACGCCCAGATTGATAAGCAATGTTCCGACAATTCTTGCCTCCGTCACTTCAAATGTCTTGGTCGCCGGAACGTCAATCAGGTAAATGCCGTCAGGATTGACGGCGCCATACTCATTCCTGGTAGGGCTGAGAACCGTCTTCTTGATCTTCTCCAGCGGAAAGCTGGAAAAACTGACTGCGGTCGCCCTGGCGGCATAGGTGTCCCAGACTGAATCGGACGGCATCATCTTCGGCGCGGCTCCGGACTGAACCTGGCCGCTGGCATTACTGCCGCCAAGGATAACGGGGGCCTGGACGTCGCCAGACAGTGCGCCCGTCAAGGTGATCGAGAGATTGGACGAGAGCGGGCCCCCGAAGGCGGTCACATTGCTCGCTGTCATCATCGGTCCCGCCGAGTGTGCGGAGGTTCCGAGGACCGCGAGGCCGGCGCCGCCCGGCGTACAAAGCACGCTGACCATGCGCGAAGAGGGCCCGATGCGGCCGATGCCGTAGATGCGCACGGGCTGCCTCGGATCATTGGAGAGATTGTTGTCGGAGGGATCGACGACTTTCCAGGAGATGGTGCCGCTGCCGAGCGTCAGCTGGGGCCCTTCCACGTTGTTCAAGTACGTGGTTCGCCATGCCGGATTGGTGTTGATGATCGCGATGGCGCGCTCCACGGCCGAATAGGCCAGCGCGCCGGCGTCCGCGATGCTCCCGGATTCACTATTGCGACGGGTGCGCGAAACCGTGTCGGCGATGGCATACAGCGCCGCCACCGCGACGATCGAACTCAGTCCGAAGATCGTCAGGTACAATACCGCACCGCGGCGTTTCAGGTTTCCTGGGCGACATCCTGGCATTTCGCATGACTCCCGTCTGATTCCCCAATCATCTTCAGCCTTTGCGTCCGGCGTCTCGTGAGTTCACGCGGCCGTGACGCACTCATCAATTGTCAATAGTTCAGGCAGTTCGTTCCCGCGTCGATCCGCGCCGCGGCGTCATTTCCCACACCCATTCTCACGCCGATCCAGGTCGTGGCATTAATCTGGGATGACGGAATCCAGTCATACGTGCTCTGAGAAGATCGCAGCGCGACCTGGGTGGTGACCTGGTTGTTCGGAGACGTCACGGTCACGGTGATTCGCCGCAGGCCATTGTCGACCGCACCGGTGGCCGTCAGCAGGACCGGATCAACATTCTCGACCGTCACCGTGCGGGTCCAGCCGGTGCTGTACGGCAGCGGGGTTCCCGCCTTGTCGCGCAGCGGCGACTCGCTCCAGTTGTGGTAATCATCGAGATCGTCGAAATAGGATCGATTGCCGCTCGTTTCGTCGGTCTCCGGCCCGAACGTCCTCGGCGGCTGTGTCACCGGCGCGGGAATGACCAGCGAAGCAATCGAACCAATTCGGATCGTGGCGCCGCGGTCGACCGGGCGATCGGCGTACGCGCATTGCAGGATTTCGGTCATCAGCGTGGAGGCGAACACGGCGGAGCGGGCGTCGGTCACCTGGGAGTCGCGGCTGCGCACGACCGTCCTGAGCGCCTCAAGTGAGGCGACGAGCATGACGCCGACGACGATCGTGGAAACGATGGCCTCGGTAAGCATGAGGCACCGGCGACGACGCGTTGCCTTCACAGGATGTCTCGGCTTCTCTCTGATCATGGTGGTGGTGTCATGATGGTGTAGGTGCCATAGACCTTGATGCGCATATCCTGCGTCTGGTTCGGTGACGTCCATGAGCTGCCTTTGTCGTCCGACGTCATCCAGTGCGTATTCGAGGTCATGGGGGTCAAGGCCTGCTCGTACTGAATCTCCAGCGACTTGGCCTTCGAGTCCGAGTTCACAAGACAAAGGCAGGTGCCGG
>CALLKH010000010.1 GCA_938008425.1 uncultured Planctomycetaceae bacterium
CCGTCGACGAGCAATGTCCTCGCCATAAGTGCCCTCCCATCGGGAAAAAAGAGGCGCCGCCCTATCCGCGTCGCCCTCCCTTGGGCAAGCACGTGGCACCTCGCGGTCAGACATCAAACTCCCGGCAGGACTTCGCGGCGCGTTCTGAACGCCGACGCGGTACCCATACCGGCACCCGATATGATAACCCGCTTCCAGGAAAAGCCAACTTATTTTTGTGCTCGAGTGTTGCACGACAGGCACGCGATTGAGTCGGCCGTCTAAACCCGGACAGCCCGGTTGACACCCATCACGTTTGGCAGTAGGCCTTCCCAACGGCACCGGGATAATTCACAGCTTGTTGACTGGCATGAGGAATGCCAGCGGCCTGGCGGGGCAGGAATTGCCGTTCCGTCGGCACGCGAGTGACAGAATCAGGACTCCGAAGCGCGGCCGTGCGTACGCCACCATTCCCGCACGCGTTCCGGATCATACTCCCGCAGACGCCCCAGGAACTGGTCAACCCACGGCGTCAGATCGATCGTGCCGGATTGCTCCTTGATGAGGCCGAACGACTGACCGAAGACGCGGACCGTGAGAATGACATCGTTCGACGCGCCGTGGGTGCCCAGAATGCGCAACTGGTTGTCGCGGATCAGCAGCCGCGCGCCGAATCGAACGTACTCCAGCTTCTCCGGAAGGAATGATTCCGGAATCGACTCGGGCCAGGAAAAATTCAAAATCTTCTCCGCGGCCCCCAGCAACAGCGTTCGATCGATGGTTCCCGCCGCCCCCCGGGGAGGATCGGCGAAAACCTCTAAATCAGCGGATTTTATGGCATTTTCGACGATTTCGAGGTTGTTCACGTGAACCGTAACGCGCCCGGTGGCACTCCCCCGGCCCACGATCTGAAGAATCTCTTCCAGTGCAACATCGATGACGCGACCCTCGATTCGGAGTCGATTGATTCGGCCGAGCGAGACATCCACCGGCTCAAACGTCATCGAAGCGCTGCCTGACAGCTTCGGGACACCCAGGAGCGGCGCGAAGGACGAAAACGACAAGTCCCGAATGCTTCCCCTTCCCTTCAGGTGCGTCACCACGGTGCCATCGAGCCGGGCAGACTCGACATTGACACTCACGTCTCCGACAAAGGGCCCGATCGCCAGACGCCGAGTCAGCTCCTCCAGTGCCGCATCGCGCAAGCTGCCCGACACCCAGATTTCTGACGGATGCTCGCGATCCGGTGACACATAGCGAACCATGCCGGCGAAGTGTCCCCGCGTGATCGGTCCGTTCAGAATTCCGTCCAAGCCGACCGAAGCCAGCGGCACTTCCGGCAGGCTTAGGGTGACTTCCCGAACATCGACGCCATTCTTGACTTTGAATCGCGCGCGAATTCCCACACCTTCGGGGATCGGGATGCCGTTCAGTTCGTAGGCTTGCAGCCGTGCGACACCTTCGTCATCATCCTCAAGGTCCACCTCGCCATCGGCCTTCCGACATCGAAGCGCGAAATCGCCCCGATTGAATCCGAATTCAAAGTCTGAAATCCCGACCCGGGCGAGGTTCAATTCTGAGAAGTCGTGTCCCAATCCAGAGACGAAAATGGTCTTGTAGTCGTCCCGTAGCCATCGATCGGAGCCAAGCAGGAAGATTCCGTTGGTCAGATCGAGGTGATGAACTTCATCCGCGGGGCTCGGAATCTCGTGCCAGACGGCCGATTTACAGGAAAACACCCTATCCCGTCTGTCCGGCAAATAAATCGCAACATCCCGGAATTCTCGGCTGCTGAACGTCCGTCCCCGCACGTGTGCAATTTCACACGGTAGACGGAAAAACGCGGTCAGGTCCTGCTCGACGCTCTTTCGATAGGTGTCGCTTCTGAGATGAACCGCATACGCGCCCGTGAAGACCAGCGATCCGCCTGCGGCGAGAATCGCAGCGATCAAGGAGATGACCCGTCTCTTTGGCATGGTGAGTCCCAACGTGAATGGCCGACCGCATTCACGCGCGGCCGCCGCCCTGCCCGCGGGCCGCGTCCAGATAATGTCGATAAGCCGATTCTACCTCGCCAAGCGTGTCGCCGGCGAACTTCTCCAGGAATGCGCGTGCGATTTCAAACGCCACGACGTGCTCCGCGACCACGCCGGCCGCCGGCACGGCGCAGATGTCGCTGCGCTCGTAATCGCTGCGTTCCGACTGCAGGGTCTCGAGGTTGACGCTGTCCAGACCTTTTAGCAAGGTGCTGATCGGCTTCATCACGCCGCGCACCACGATGGGCATGCCGTTCGTCATGCCCCCTTCGAGGCCGCCGGCGTTGTTGCTGCGCCGGGCGAATCCGAGACTCGCCGAATCACGGGCCGCTGCGTCGTAGTCGATCTCGTCGTGAACAAGGCTGCCCGGTCGTTCCGCGCACGCAAAGCCGAGTCCGATCTCAACGCCCTTGAACGCCTGCACCGAACCGAGCGCGCCGAGGATCCGGCCATCCAGCTTGTCCTGCCAGCGCATGCAACTCCCTAGCCCCGGCGGCGCGCCGGTGACCCGCACTTCGACGACTCCGCCGAGCGTGTCCTTGTTCGCCTTGGCCTGCTTGATTGCCTCGATCATCTTGGCGCTTGCGCCGGCATCGGGACAGTACACCTCGCTCTGGTCCCGCGCCGAAATGATCTCCGCAACGCTCATCGATTCCGAAACCGTCGCGGCGATCCCGCCAATCCTCACAACGAAGCCGACCGCTTCGATTCCGAACCGCCCAAGAATCTGTTTCGCCACCGCGCCTGCGGCGACCCGCGCCGCGGTTTCACGTGCGCTGGCCCGCTCGAGCACCGCGCGGCAATCGGTCGTCAGATACTTCATCGCGCCCGGAAAATCCGCATGACCGGGTCGCGGCCGCGACACCGCAGGGGCGGAGTCAATCCGGTGATCCTTGTTGATGATCTGCATCGCCAGCGGTGAGCCGATCGTCACGCCGCTGCGCACGCCCGACAGCACCTGGGCGGAATCGGTCTCAATTTTCATCCGGCCGCCGCGGCCGAATCCTCCCTGTCGACGCCGAAGCGCCGCGTCGATCGCGGCGTGGTCGATCGTCAATCCCGCGGGAAGTCCCTCGATGAAGACGATGAGCGAATGACCGTGCGATTCGCCCGCGGTTCGATAGTCCAGGTTGGTCATATTGATGCTCTGCCCTTCAACTGCCGTCGGCGGCGTTCGACATGAATCCTCATCCACGTGACGACGTCTTACGAACCCGGGCGATACTTGATCACTTTCACGTCTTCCATGGTGACAAGACCTTCCGTGACCATCTGATCGACCTGCGAAATGAACGACTCGATCTTTTCACGGGCGTCCACGATTTCGATCACGATCGGCAGATCCTCCGAGAGGCGCAGAATCTTGGCGGTATGCAGCCGGCTCTTCGCGCCGAATCCCATCGGCCCGCGAAGCACCGTCGCCCCGGCGAGATGAAACTCGCGCGCCTTGAGCACGAGCGCCTCGTAGAGCGGCTGCCCCTGCCAGCGATCGCTCTCGCCGATGAAGATGCGAAGCAGGCAACCATTCTCGGGAATCTTCATGACCGCACTCCGCTTTTTTACGACGTCCGGATCAGGCGCCGAGCACGCCCTGCGCCAAACGGTAACCGAGCCAGACTGCCGCGAGACCGACGACGATGCTTCCGAACGCGTTCGCAACCGCCCGCGCCCACTGGCCGTCGGTGACCAGTGAGAAAGTCTCATAGCCAAACGTCGAAAAGGTCGTGAACCCGCCGAGGAATCCGACGAGAATCGCGACTCGAAACTCCTCGCGAATCATCCATCGGCCGGCGAACGCCGCGGCCAGAAACCCGATCAGAAGACAACCCGCGACGTTGACGATGAACGTTCCAACCGGAAACGCAGCCCCCGCGGCGCGATGCGCCGCGCCGGCCACGACATAACGTGCCACGCTACCCGCGCCACCGGCCGCAAAGATCAACAGCAGCTTGGTCATTCAACGCGTCCTCATTGTTCAACACGCCATTGAACCGCGCGAGGGCACATTCTTCAAATCGCGAGCCTGAGCAAGGCGGCCGACCGTTCAAGGCGGAACTCCCAAAATGGGCGACGCCCGCCGAGGGTTTTCTCGACGGGCGTCGCATTAAGCCTTTCCCATACCCGACCTCTCTGACTTCAGGGAGAGGTTGGTTGAATCGCATTTCAGTCGTCGCGGTGGTCGGCTTGATTCTCCGCAAGCGACGGCGACGTGTAGGTTGGTCGAACGATCCGGCCCTTGTCCTGCTTCGAGGGTCGGCCGGTCGTCAGCGACTTGGTCGCCGTGTTCGACTTCGCCTTTGCCGGATCAATCGAATCCGTCGGGGCATCCACGTTCTCATCGCAGTCTGGCTCGACCTTAACGATCAAGATCGGTTCGACGGGCTCGCCGATCGCATCCGCGGAACCCGACTCGGCCTTCAGGCACGGCACCGAGTAACTGACGATTCGACCGGTCGAGGCCCCGGGCTCATCCGATTGAATGGGTCCGACGAAAGCTCCCTCATCCGCGGCGGCATCCTTGGCCGGGTCCGACGCCGGGGCAGGTATCGGCTTCGGCGCCGGTTCGATTTTCGCTTCCGCAATCGGTTCGGCCAGAGACGGCTCGCGCGTCTCAATCCCCGACGGCAACACCATTGACGCGGTCTTTCGCTCCGTCGTCCCGCCATCCGGAATCACGCACGGTTCCGGCGACAGCGCCGATGCCGACGCCACCGGTTCGCTGAAACCGGCCAGTGTATTTCGCGCCGCCAGACGCGCGACGGCCGCCTGCGCAGCCTCCTCCGCCCTGGCGATTCGCTGGATTCGATCCATGTGGTCGAGCGCCGGCTCATACGCGGGATTGGTCGCGAGCGCGCTCTTGAGCGCCTTCGCTGCGCCGGCGTAGTCGTTCTCCTCCGCGCGAATGACCGCAATGTTGAAATATGCGTCATCCTGCGGAACGATCTCCGAGAACTGATCGATGCTGTCGTTGATCCGATCCATTCGCGCGAGCGTGATCGCCAGATTCATCCGGGCTCGAACGAAGTGCGGCGACAACTCGAGGGCCCGACGGAAGCTCCGTTCGGCGTCCTCGTACTTGCGCTGCTGGAGATAGGTGAAGCCGAGGTTGTTGTGAACCGACGGCACGTCGCACTGTGCGGCCGCACCACGGGCCAACGCCAGGGCGGCTTCTTCGAACTGTTTCAACTTGAAATGAAGCCGGCCGAGACCGAAATAGGCCTGCACGAGCTTCGGGTCGCTTTCGATCGCCTCTTCATACTGCTTGATCGCGGCATTGTGGTTGTTCTGCCGTTCGAGCATGCCGGCCGACGCCAGATGCGTGGAGGCCGCAATCCGCGGTCCGCGCATCGATTCGAGCTGCGCCTGCGAGCAGGCGAGACCGGACGTGAGCGCCGCGAGAATCATGACGTGCGTCCTGATTCCGCCGTGCCCGCGGTTCCGGCTCGGTTTGAAGATCGGCGATGGGATGTCATTTGATTTCTTCATGGGATGTTCTCCGCTGTTACTCTCCACCGCCTTCATTGCCGCTCAACTTGTAGGCCGTTCCACGCGCTTCGGGCTGTCGGGCGACCGCCTGGCCGCCGATGGCTTCGGCCGCGTTCATTCCGCGACCGCGGGCCATGCCGACCACGACGTCGATCGGCTGATTCGTTGCGCCGGCCTTCATCAAAAAGCTTTTCGCAACAGCCAGCCGGGCCTCGATCAACTCGTCATCACAGAGCGACGTGTCGTAAAACAGCGTGCCGCCGTCTTCAGCCATCAATTCGGCATATCGTTCAAGCCGAGCCTCGCCTGTACCGGAAAGATGTACGGAGTGCGGAACAAAATGAATGTCGGCGATGCTGCTGTCTGCGATCATGCCCTGGTCGTTGTGATGGGCGAAGAACTCACTGAGATCACTTTGGTTATCGGAAGCCCCCGCGGGCGGCGAATTCAGCCGGGAAGGCTCCGCCGGCTGAACACATCCGGTAACTAGAAACGCGACCAGAAACGTCGCGCCCGCCCTGTAGGCGATTTCCCCAATACGCATCGAGAGACTCCTTCGGCGGACTCATCGTCCATCGGCGCGGACCTCTTCATATGGTCTCGCGAATCCCGTCGATCCGGCGTCCGCCAACGTCGGTCCGGGAAGGTAGAAATGTCGGTAGTCGGCCGACAGGTCGTCGGCGAAAGGGTAAGCCACGCAAACCATAAGATATGAATCGCTTCGGCGCTTTGGGGGGACTTGAGAATGCGGGAACCGGGCGGGAGTGGTGCTCGTGAAGGGCGATTATCAGAGCGCGGACGCAGGTCCCATAGGAATATGCTGTGTGATGATGATCACGAGTGATGATCTAAAAGGGATTCACTGCGGGGTCGAAACTAAGGCAACTCATCTGGATCGCAAAAGCAGGAAGGAAGCGAACGCCGTACGTTCTCCAGCCATGTTCTTCTTTGAGGAGTATCAGGATCAGAGCTCTCCGTAACCTGACAAAGCTCTGCGAACCAGAACGCAGACACAAAGTTAATGTCGGCCGGTTCGATGTCCTCGAAGATCCGCTCGCCTCTTTTCGAACGCTCAAGAGCATCAGCCGTCAATTCGAGTAAGTAGTTTGCCAGTTCCTTGTCCCTTGCTCGAGGGTGATTCCAATGATGCAACATCAACGTGACGAGCAATTCCGACTCAAACAGACCACAGAAACGTATGGCTGCATCAATGTCTGACATGAACGCCACGCACGCCTGAGACTACCGTTGAACGTTATACTCTGCTCTTCGAGAACGAATCAACTCTAACTCCATTGCTTTCCTGATCCGGGTCGGTATGGACTCAGGTAATACATGATACTCCAAGATCACGCCTTTGGCACCGAACTCCCAAAGATACTGAGCGAGGAACTTGTTGTCTGAGTGATCAATGTGCTTCTTCAGCCTATTCCTGAGATTCGTCGCCTCCCCCACGTAGAGAACCCTTTCTTTGGAAGCGAAAATGTAGAGTCCCTGCGCGATCGGCAAACTTGCAACATCCAATCCGCGAACAGGAATCGGACCCACAACTTCTGCTCGAACAACACGTCCCAGCAGTTCCGGCTTCAATCTGCTCGTTTTTCGGAGGCATAGCGCGGCCCACCTGTACTCAAGACTAGAGTACCCCGGCGCAATTCTTGACGCAATCTCATCAAACTCGAGCGCTAACACGGGATCACACAGGACCTGATCAAGTGAGACCAAACGCCTGCGCTCAATAATTCGAACTGCAATCTCCGAACCGAAGGAGTACTCCTCCTGATTTCGAATGTTTGTACGCTTCGCACACTTGAAATCAGCAAGAACCGAAGCCTTCCTAAGATTGAGAAGACATTGATTCAGCCTCGTGTCCGCACACTCCAATCCGAGTGCCGAGCACGATTTAAGGAACTGCGCATTTAGATTGATGTCGGCAATTACTCGATCAGCCGAGTATCCAGAAGAGACGGCTTTGAATGCGGCGGCAACACCCCGGCGCAACAAGTCGTCACTAGGGGAGCTTTGTTTTTGCTTTGACATTTAAGATCGGAGAGTAAATCCCAATGAGCTTAGCCCGAATACCATCCCATCCCAATTCCGAAGTGCTCACCTTGTCCCTCTCCACAAAGCTAAAGCCAAGACTCTCATGAGGGCTTCCGCGTCCGTCTAGTGCGAGCCCAAAAGCATCTTGACAGGCTTCATGAATCTCCATCCGTAACCTTAGATTCGAGGCTGCGCCAAGGTAAAGGAACTCATCTTCGTACCGTATGGAGTAGAGGCCGGGAACCGCCTTCAGTTTCTTAGCCATTCCAATCGGATTGATCTCGTCAGAA
>CALLKH010000011.1 GCA_938008425.1 uncultured Planctomycetaceae bacterium
TCCCGAGACAGTGACAGGGGCGTATATGGCGGTCAAGTTGAGACTGACAAGGTTGGGTCGTTCGCATCGCTCGTTCTTCCGGCTGCGCGCCGCGGATGAGCGCTTTCCGGCAGACGGCCGATTCCTCGAAGAGTTGGGCTACGTCGATCCGCTTGAGAAGGACAAGGCAAAGGCGGTTGCATTGAAGAAGGATCGGATTGAGTACTGGCTCTCGAAGGGCGCGAAGGTGAATCCGACCGTCGCCCAGCTGCTCAAGACGCACGGCATCAGTGCGCCGAAGAAGGGCGAAGCGGCGAAGGCTTAAGCAGGCCGCGCGGCATGGTTCGGCGCCGCCGAACCGTGGAGGCGACAGGCCATGCGGATTGATTTGCTGACGCTGTTCCCGGAGATGTGTGAGCCGTTTTTCGACGGCAGCATCCTCGGTCGAGCGCGTCGGGCGGGACTGGTGACGATCGCGTGTCATAATCTTCGCGATTTCACCAGCGATGCTCACCGAAAAGTGGATGACCGGCCCTTCGGCGGTGGACCTGGAATGGTTCTGATGTGCCAGCCGGTCTTTGACGGCGTCGAATCGGTTGAACGACTCGACCCCCGTCCGGCCACCAGAATACTGCTGACCCCCCAGGGCGAGCGATTGACGCAGCCCCTGGCGAGGGAGTTGGCGACCCTTCCGCGGCTGTTGCTCGTCGCGGGGCATTACGAAGGGTTCGACGAGCGAATCCGGACGGGATTGTCGCCGCGAGAGATTTCGATCGGCGACTATGTTCTCTCCGGCGGCGAAGCGGCGGCGATGGTCCTGACGGACGCCGTGGTTCGGCTTCTGCCGGGAGTGCTGGGCGACGAAACGTCGGCGGACGAGGAATCGTTTTCGACGTGGAGCGCCGCAGGAAACGGAAATGACATCGCGGCGGGCGCGGCGCTCCTGGAGTATCCGCAGTACACCCGCCCGCGAGAGTTCAAGGGAATGTCGGTTCCGGACGTGCTGATCAACGGCGACCACGCGAAGATTCGCGACTGGCGCCGGAAGGAAGCGATCCGGAGGACGCAGGCTCGAAGGCCGGATTTGCTGGCCGGCCGGGCGTCCGAAGATGGTGAGTGAGAAAGCGTCGTCGCAGAGAGACGTGTGGGAGTGCAATGCCATGCAGAATAAATTCATCGCCGCGATCGAGGCGGAGCAGCTGAAGAAGGAAGTTCCGCAGTTTGAAATCGGCGACGACGTTGAAGTCGGCGTACGAATCATCGAGGGCTCGAAGGAGCGCATCCAGCCGTTTGTCGGCACCGTGATCGGCCGCCGCGGTTCGGGCGTTTCCGAGATGTTCACCGTGCGGCGCATCGTGAACAACGAGGGCGTCGAGCGGACGTTTCCGATTCACTCGCCCCGCGTGGCGCACGTGAAGGTGCAGCGCAAGGGCAAGACCCGCCGGGCGAAGCTCTACTACCTCCGCGATCGCGTGGGCAAGTCGCGCCGCCTCCGCGAGCGCAAGGGCGCTCTCAAGCAGGAGAACGATCGCGCGGCAGCGGCGGCGGCCGCATCGGCGGCGGCCATTCGACCGAGCAAGCCGCCGGCGGAAGCCGAGCCGGCGACGGTTTGAGGCATCGGGTTGCTTGAGCATGCTTACGCGGCCGATGCTCCGTCGGCCTGCCGCGGTCGATTCAAAATATGATATTAAAAGAGGCCCGGCTGCTTTTTGCAGTTTCGGCCTCTTTTTTTTTAGACGGCGGTTTCACGGGATTGCGCCGCCCGATGGGCGGTTCGCCGGGGTCGCATTAAGATAGTGCCGTCGCTGTGAAACGCGTCGTGTCGTTTGCGGGGTCTTGGCGGGCGCCGCATGCTTGCACTTTGAATCGCGCGGAGGATCTTCGATGTCGTTCTTTCGACGAAGTGTCGGACGGCAGGGCGAGGACGCGGCGTGCCGCTTCCTGAAGAAGAACGGCTATCGCATCGTGCAGCGGAATTACAGTTGCGGCCTCGGGGAGATCGACGTGATCGCCCGGAATGCCGAGGCGCTGGTGTTCGTCGAGGTGAAGACGCTGACGGACGATACGGTCGCCGATCCTGAGACACACGTAAACCGCGCCAAGCAGCGTCAGGTGGAGCGGGCGGCGAAGATGTGGCTGCACACCTACGGCGAGCCCGAGTGCGCCTATCGATTCGATGTCGTCAGCGTGGTGCTGCCGCCGAAGAGCGAGCCGAAGATTCGTCACATCGTCGGCGCGTTCAGGCCGACCGGCTGGTGCCGGTAAGACCCGGTTAGAATGTCACTCATGTCAATAACGCTCATCGATTCACATTGCCATTTGACGTCGGACGCTCTTTACGAGCAGGTTGACGACGTGATCTCGCGGGCCCAGGGCGCGGGTGTGATTGAGTTCGTTACCATCGCCACCGATCTTGCCGACGCGGCGCGAGCCCTCGCGCTGAGCGAGCGATACCCCTCGGTTCATGTCGCGGCCGGCATTCATCCCCACGAAGCGGGGAAGGTGTCGGACGGCTGGTCGGCATCGCTGAAGATCATCGCGAGCCGGTCGGATGTGTTCGCGGTGGGGGAGATGGGGCTGGATTATCACTACGACTTCGCCGATCGCGCGACGCAGGAGCGAATTTTCCGGCAGCAGTTGCAGATCGCGACCGAGGTCGGCAAGCCGGTGGTGATTCACTGCCGCGAGGCCCATGCGGACGTGATGCGCATTTTGAAGGAGTTCCCGTCGGTCAAGGGCGTGGTCTTTCATTGTTTCACGGGCACGCCGGCCGAGGCGGACGAAATATGGTCGGCCGGCCACTGGTTATCGCTGACGGGCGTGGTAACGTTCAAGAAGTCCGATGAGCTTCGTGAGGTGGCGAGAAGGCTGCCCGAGGAGCGCATCATGGTCGAGACCGACTCACCGTATCTCTCGCCCGAGCCGGTGAGAAGCATGCGGCCGAATGAGCCGGCGACCGTCGTCCACACGGCGGCCCGAATTGCACAGGAGCGCGGCATGTCGCCCGAGGCGCTCGCGGAGATATCGACGGCCAACACGCGTCGATTCTTCGGACTGCGATTTTCCACGGAATGAAGGGGAAGCATGGCGCTCGCGATTGGGATTGATCTGGGGGGCACCGCCGTCAAGGGCGGCATTGTCAGCGACAAGGGGGAGATTATTCACCGGACGTCGATTGCGACGCACGCCGAAGAGGGCGTCGCGGCCGTGATTGATCGCATCGCGGGACTGGCGAAGACGCTCGCGACGCATGCGTCCCATCGACATCAGCCGCCGCACGGCGTCGGCGTCGGCGCGCCGGGGACGATCCGACGGTCGGATGGCGTGATTCTGTCGGCACCGAATCTCAACGGGTGGCGCGATGTGCCGCTCACAAGGCAGCTCCGATCCGCGATTGATCTTCCCGTGGTGCTCAACAACGACGCGAACAGTGCGGCGCTTGGGGAGTTCGTCTGCGGCGCGGGTCGCGATGTTCAGGACATGGTGATGCTCACCCTCGGCACCGGCGTCGGCGGCGGCATCATCTCAGGCGGCCGTCTTTTCGTCGGCGCGCTCGGCAATGCGGGCGAACTTGGCCACACGATTGTTGAGGCCGGCGGCCGTCGGTGCAATTGCGGCCAGCTGGGTTGCCTGGAAACCTATGCCTCCGCTTCGGCGACGGCCCTGCGCGCGACCGAGGCCATTCAGGCGGGCGAGCCGTCATCGATGAAATCGATCCTCGACCGGGGAGAGCCCCTCAGCTCGCGACATGTCGCCGATGCAATGTCGTCCGGCGACGCCCTCGCGAAACGAATCTGGGAGGAGACCTGCCGCTACCTCGCGATTGCGTGCATCAACCTGCAGCACACCTTTGATCCCGGTTGCATTGTTCTCGCTGGTGGAATGAGCGAAGCGGGCGATCGGCTGCTGCAACCGTTGATCCGATCGATTCGGGAACTGAATTCGCCGGCGCTGGGACCGATGCCTGAAATCCGACTGGCCGAGCTCGGAAACGACGCCGGTTTCGTCGGCGCCGCGCTCAGCGTGTTCGCGGATTAGAGCCAGGACCCTCGCGCTTCATCCATTCCGACAGCCGCCGCAGCCCTTCCTCGATCGTGACTTGCGGTTCATATCCGAAATCGCGCTTCGCTGCCGAGATGTCAAACCAGTGTGCCGTCGTGAGTTCGTGCGCGAGGAATCGCGTCATCGGCGGCTCGCGGCGGATGCGCAGCAGTGTGTAGGTCGTTTCGAAGAATGCCGCCGCAGCCCGGGCAAACCATGCGGGCACGCTGCGCTCCACCGGCGGAAAACCGGCCGTTGAAAGGATCGCGCTGACGAGGTCCCAAACCGGCCGGGGCTCGCCGTTCGAGATGAAGTACGCGCGACCGGCGAGGGGCGAATCGTTGCCGAGCTCCTCCGCCGCGAGCAGGTGTGCATCCGCAGCATTATCGATATAGACGCTATCAACCGGCTTGTTTGCGCCGCCGATTCGACGAAGGCGATTCGCCCGTGCGATGATGCGCGGCACCAGGTTGGTATCGCCCGGTCCCCAGATCAAATGCGGGCGCAGGGCGACGGTGGCGAGATCGGGTCCGTTCGCTGCGAGCACCTTCTGCTCCGCGATGGCCTTGGTCTTCGGATACGGCGTCAGGAAATGCGCGGCGTAAGGAACTGACTCGTCGACGCCCGCCATGTCGCGGCCGTCGAAGACGACGCTCGGCGAACTCGTGTAAACGAGTCGCGCGACTCCAGCCGACCGACACGCCTCGATGACATTTCGCGTGCCGATCACGTTAACACGATAATAGTCCTCCTCCCGCCCCCAGAT
>CALLKH010000012.1 GCA_938008425.1 uncultured Planctomycetaceae bacterium
ACGTCAGCGAGAACACGATGACGCCGATCTGCCAAGCCAGGAGCCGGCCGAGCCATCGCGAGCGATCGGCCATGCGCGAGAGTTTGAACTTCGGCTCGGAGATCGTCGAGTGGGCCAGGATCCAGAAGATGATGATCAGAACCCCCGCGAACGCCTTCGCACCGATCGCCAGTGCCAGAACGATGCCCGCCACCACCCATCGAATCGGAGTCGGCCTCTTCAGATACGCCACGAACGCCCAGAGCGCGAGCGTGACGAAACAGGCGGCGAAGACGTCGCCCTCCGTCATGCCGACGCGCGCGTACGCAAGAAAATACGGAGAAAATGCAAGCAGAATGGAGGCCACGATACCGACCCGGGGATCGAACAGCGTGCCGGCCAGTCCCGCCGTGGCAAGCACCGTCAGCGCACCAAGTAGCAGACTCACGCCGCGAAAACGGGTAATCGAATCGTCACCCGTGAGCCACGCGACCCCGGCGCAGACATACATCGGAAGCCTGAACTGTGAGGGATCGACCGGCTCGGCTTCGCCGGTGAGTGGATGATCGCGCAATGCCGCCGCGATGGTTCGGTCGACCTGTTCGTCATGGAGCGTATCTAACTGTTCGAGCGACGCTCGACCGATCAGAGCGCCGCAAATCGCAGCCGCGAGCGCGGTCACGAGCAGCAGGATTTGGAGCCACGGGGATTTCATGCGTTGAGAGCCCGAGCGGCTTCGCAATGCGACAAGGAGATCGGGCGTTACGGTCGCGAGGCGATCGCCTGCGCCAATGGCTGGATGATCACGGGCACGATCCGATCCGCGGCCCATTCAAAGGCGATGTCGCTCAACTGGCGATGGATATCGAGCAGGTGTTCCTGTTCGGAAAAGCCGAAGAAGCGTCGAATCGTGAGAAAGACGCTCAGCGGCTGTGTGTCGTACTGGCCGGTGCGAACCTCGTAGGTCGACGTGCGGCTCTTGATTTCGATGTAAACCTGCGTGTCGCAGGATTCACTGAGCGACACGCCCAGAAACGGCTGGGAATCGATAGTCTGGTTGACCCCGGCATGCCCCATGAGCCCGGCGAGCGGCCCGGTCGAGAAGAACGTGTCGGCGATGAGCTGATCGTGATTTCCGCGATACTCCAGATCGAATCCGAGCACGACCTCGATATGGTCGTAGTCCAGATCGCCGAGCGTGAGGTGGTAGGGCGCCATCTTCAGCACCGTCTGGGCGAAGGCTCCGGCATCATCGACGTGGGGAGGATTGTGATGGCCGAACCGCACGGTCTGGTCATCCAGACGAAGCCATCGACGCTGACCGCGATCATCCTCGTCCTCCTCGAGCAGGAGCGACGAATCGTCTCTTCGCCTCAGCTTTCGCATCCCCGGGAATTCACGCCGAACGCTGTCGAAAAAATGCAGCACCGTCTCGCGCTCAAGCCCCAGGTCGAGCTTCAGGAACAGCCGGGTGGCGATGTGAAAATCGTCGCATTGTGCGCCAAAGGCGAGACTCATCGTTCGGATCCTCCGATGGCGGTACGATGGAGGGGACAACCGCTTTCCAATTATGAACATCCCATCTGCATCGATCAATAGCAAAAGAAAAAAGGCGCGTGCGCGGCGAATCCTCGCGGCCATCAGTATTTCGCGCCGCGAATGGATCGCATCGGAAGAGGCGTCGGGAATCAGGCACGCCGGTCCCTGAATGAAGGTTCCGATTTCTTGACGCTGGCTCCCTCGCGACTGACAATCCGGAGTTTCGGCGCGACATCGAGCGTCGACGGGTTGGGAGTCGAAATGCCGAAACGCAACCTTGCATGGATCTTGATCGTCGCCGCGATCGCCCTGCTGATGTGGCAGCTTCCGCAGATGATCGCCGGCCGTGATTCCGTCATGCGGGCTTTCGGCCCCCTGGTCGACGCTCGGGCCCAGATTCAACGCCGATACGTCGAAAAAGTCGATGACGATCGGCTCGTTCGCGATGCCGTCGAATCCGCGATCCGAACCATGGTCCAGGACCTCAAGGATCCGTACGCGCTGTATCTGAATCAGGACGAATACCGAAGATTCCAGAATCGAACCGACGGCCTCTACGGCGGAATCGGCGTCGAGGTGTGGCCCACCCCGGACGGACTCGAAGTTCTCAGCCGCGAACCGAATTCACCTGCGATTCGCGCCGACATCATGCCGGGCGACCTGATCACGCATATCAACGATCTTTCGGTCATCGGCCTTCCCGTGGTCGAAATCGTCAACAGCATGTTGAACGGCCCGGTTGACACCTCCGTCAAGCTGATCGTGGTTCCCCGAAGCAACGGCGCTGTCGCCGAGCCGCGGGAAGTGGTCCTGTATCGAACTTCGATTCAGCTCGATCCCGTCCGCGGGTTCGCCCGAAGGCCCGATGGCGGATGGCGTTTCATGCTCGATCCCGAGCATCGCATCGCCTACATTCGGCTCGTTAAATTCACCAGCAACGTGGACGAACGCCTCGACGAGGCGATGAACGATCTCTTCGCCCGCAACCTGCGCGGCCTCGTCCTTGACCTGCGTGAGAACACCGGCGGTCTGCTCGAAAGCGCCCGCGACGTCGCGGACCGATTTCTCGATCATGGCCAGATCGTACGCACACGGGGGCGAAAGGCCGATGGCAAACAGTACTTTGCCTCGCCGGAAGGCACCTATCCGCCGTTTGAACTCGTCGTCATCGTCAACGGTTCAACGGCGAGCGCCGCGGAGATCGTGGCGGGTGCTTTGCGCGATCATCAGCGTGCGATCGTCGTCGGCGAACGAACCTACGGGAAAGGCAGCGTACAGGAAGTCGTGCCCCTCGCCTCGGAGCACGGGGCCATCAAGCTGACCACCGCCTACTACTACCTGCCCAACGGCGAGTGTATTCACAAGACACCCGCAGCTGCGAACGAAGGATCCTGGGGCGTCACGCCGAACGTGATCGTCGAATTTACCCCGGAACAGCGACAGGCCTGGGAGTCCGCGTGGCGCGAAATTGACCGCGAGGTCATTCCAACTGATTCTGACACGGCCGCGGGCGATCCGGCCTCGGCGCCTTCGGAGATTGTTGACGAAGCGAGCCCGCCCAATGAGAAAACAGAACAGGAACTTTCGCCGGATGTCGTCCGGCTCCTCGCCGACGACATGCAGCTCAAG
>CALLKH010000013.1 GCA_938008425.1 uncultured Planctomycetaceae bacterium
ACGAACGACATCGTCGAGGCGGCCGTAGGGGCCGGTGCGCACCGGGTTGGTCGGGCCGAAGAGCGCCACGAGCGGCCGGCCGTGCGCCGCGGCGATGTGCATCGGCGCCGAGTCGGCCGTCACGACGACCGACGCCCTGTCGGTCAGCGCGGCGAGCTGGCGAAAGGTCGTCCTGCCGCAGAGGTTTCGCGCGGCGGGGAGGCCGTTCTCACCATCGGATCGAGATGCCGCCTCCGCGACACGACCCTCCTCGACTTCCGTCGGGCCGCCGACGAGGACGCTGTCGATTCCGTGCCGATCCTTGAGAACGCGGGCGAGCTTGCCGTAGCGCTCGACGTCCCAGCGTTTCGTTTCCCAGCGCGTGCCGGGCACGAGCATGACGAAAGGGCGGTTTGCGGTAAGGCCGGCGTCCTCCAGCAGTGCGGCCGCCTGCACGTGATCCTCGGGCCGCGTCGCGACTCGAAAATCCGGCGGCGCGTCGTCGAAGCCGAGCATGCCGCCCGCGGCGAGGTTCTTGTCGGCGGCGTGCATGTCGGCCGGGAGCTTCGGTATTTTTCGGTTGTAGAAAATCCACGCCATTTCGCGGCTTCCGCGAAAGCCGACGCGCTCGCGGGCGCCGCTGAAGATCGAGATGAATCCGCTGCGAATGAGCCCCTGCAGGTCCACGACCAGGTCGAACTTTCGGGCGCGAAGCGATCGCACGAACCCGATGAAGTCCAGCGTGACGCGCGGGCTGCGGCCGAGCGCGCCGAAGCGCTTGCGATCGAAGGGGATCACCTCCGACAGCGCCGGATCGGCGTCGACCAGGTTGATGAACGGGTTGGCGACCAGCCAGGCGATGTGCGCCTGCGGGAATCGACGGCGCAGGCCGCGAAGCACCGGCAGCGCGTGAATGATGTCGCCCGGAGAACTCGGTTTGATGATCAGGATGCGTTCAAATTCTCGGCGCGCCAGATCGGTCATGCGGGCATTGTAAAGGCAAGCGTGCGCTCGATCCCGGCGAGGTCCTTGTACCGGCCGACGGTGTCGAGGCCGCCCGTCTCCTCAAAGAGCGACACCACCGCGTCGCCCTGGTTGTTGCCGATTTCGAGCAGCACCAGCCCGCCGGGGCGGAGCAGTTTGGAGACGCCTTCCGCGAGGCGCCGATACATGGCGAGGCCGTCGTCGCCGGCGAAGAGGGCGACATGCGGCTCATAGTCTCGCACGTTTCGCGGCAGCGTTTCGGTCTCGGCGGTCGAGATGTAGGGCGGGTTCGACGCAACGAGGTCGAAGCCGCCGTCTGGCGTGACGCCGTCGGGCAGGTCGATCAGGTCGGCCTCGATGAATCGGATCCGCTCCGCGACGCCATGCGTCTTGGCGTTTTCGCCCGCGATAGTCAGTGCGCCGGTTGAGCAGTCCGTGGCGACGGCGCTCAGGCCCGGCGTGCGCTTCGCCAGCGTGACCGCGATGCAGCCTGAGCCCGTTCCGACGTCGAGCATCGAGAGCCCCTCGCGCGGATTCGCCTTGAACCAGGCGAGCGCCTTTTCAACGAGCAGTTCGGTCTCGGGGCGGGGGATCAGCACATCGGGGGTGACCTTGAAATCCAGCGAGTAGAACTCCCGACGGCCGACGAGGTAGGCGATGGGCTGATGGTAGGCCGCGGCCTTGACCAGCTCGCGAAAGGCGGTTCGCTGCTCTTCGGTCGGGCAGTCGTTGAACCGGGTGTAGAGCGTGATTTTCTGGCAGTCCAGCGCCTTGGCGAGGAGGAGTTCGGCGCAGAGGCGGGCGTCGTCGATTCCGCGGGTGATGAAATGCTGCCGCGTCCAGTCGAGCAGCTTTCCGATCGTCCATTCTCCGTTGGATTGCGTCACGGTGTTCGCCATGGGCCGCCGGTCGCTCGCCGAGGTTTCGCCGTCGATCGCACGCGTGATCATCGGCGGAAGTGGGGAATTATCAGAGGAAGTGCGCGAAAGGCAAGCGGGGCGGCCGCGAGATGCTGCGAGCGGGCCGCAATGGAGCGCCGGCTGGAGGATTCATGCCGACGGGGCGAAGTCATGCGGTTTGAATGAATCGGCCGGAGATATCTTTCGGCGCCGTGCCGCTCGAATCGTCCAGAATGTCGCAATGGCGATGGTCGCCACGCGCAGGGTGTTCTCGAGCCAGCCGCCGCCGCCGGCGCCGCCTCTTGCGGCAGCCATCGCCCATCCCAGGTTCATTCCGGCGTGAAGCACCATCGGGACCCAGATCGATCTCCACTGAAGAAGCAGCCAGGAATACCAGATTCCGCCGATCGCGGTCACCAGCAGGGCGGGCCATCCCGAGGCCAGTCCCTCCGCGCTCCATCTAATGTGAGTGACTCCGAAGAGAAGTGACGACAGGATGGCATTCAGCCAGAAGTGCCCTCCGCGCCAGGCGAGCAGGTATCCGGGGATCGCGACCAGGAGCCCGCGGAAGAGAATCTCCTCCATCCATGGGGCGCGAATGACGCCCGGCGCCAGCGTCGGCGCCCAATCCGCGAAGCCGACGTCAAACGTGCCGCGGGAGAGTCCGAGGAGGAGCCCGCCGAGGACCATCGGCGCGAGCGCCGCCGGCACCATGCCGGCCCAGCCGCGAAGTCCACGACGGAGGCAGAGCAGTTCGGTGATCGGCCGCGCGACTTGTAGCCGGACCATCAGCGCCCCGATGAGTGCGGCTGCCGTGAGCCAGATCAGGCTGTCGAAACTGCGAACTGAATCCGGTACGCCGTTTGTGCTCAACCAGCGATGAAAGCTGATGTAAAAGTCATAGCCGGAGCGATAGCGCACCGCGACAATCGTGCCGAGGCCGATGCCCCAGACCAGAAGCATCAGCGGGGCGACGCTCTTCGCGGCCCTGACTTCGTGAAGATCAGTCGTGCTGCTTGAAGGTGTGTCGGGATTGGGCATCGTGCATGTTCGAGCTTAACAGCGCCGACCGCTGAGGCGATCGACACGCTGGTCTGTCTGGGCGTCATCTTATTCCGGGCGCTGGACATGGCGATGCGCTGCTTCACCGCGCCTCCAACACGATCACGTTCATTCGATCGTTCATTGTGGCCGCGAGCCGGTAGT
>CALLKH010000014.1 GCA_938008425.1 uncultured Planctomycetaceae bacterium
ATGGGCTTTTTAAAGACTCTGCGACAGATTTTCCGCCCGACCCCTCACGACATCGCCGGGATGTATTTCGGTTTCTCAGCCGAAGAAGCCGCGGCCAGCGAGCGCGGCGCGATGAACCTGGGCTCGTTCTGCCTGCTCAACGGCCTGGGATATTCCGAGGACGCCTGGCCCATCGTCGTCATCGCGGAGTTGAAGAAAATCCGCGGCCCGGATCGGACACAATATGGTTTCTCCAAATTCCGATCACGAATCCTCGTCGACTTTGAGCGCCGCGTGCTGACCCTGAAAATTCGAAGAACGGAATTGAAGAGGCTGGCCTTCGAACGCCTCTCCGCCCCCCCGAGGGTCAGGACAATGACTGCTACCTCAAACTGGAGGCGCGGAACAATGAGAAGCGCGGCGACGTGAGCCTAGGCGGCCTTGCGGCACCCCTGGGCGTCGTGGAGTTCATCGCCAGGAGAATCAATCACCTGGCCGAAAACGGCAGAAGCGCGACGGAGCGTTCTGCAATCCGCGCTGGGTACGCGAGCCAGCATCAGTTCGTCGCGGCCGATCGCGCCGAGCTCGTGCGGGAATTTCAACAGTAAGATCGGATATTCCCACCATCGCCACCCCACCCCAGCAGCCCCGGTCTTCATCCTTTCCATCAACTCGACTGAAGCTTCATCGACCCGCGACAATCGAACGCTGAACGCAAACCCGCATTCGCCGGCTGGATGTTGCAATTCGAGGCCGGCCGCCGCGAAATCAGCGCACTTTGTCTGCCATGCCAACAAGGATTTCGCGATTCTTGTCATCAAATTCCATGCCGATAGGGTTATTCTGCGGTACGGGCGCTGCATGGCCTCCTATCGGGTTTCGTCGTGATCCGAGCCGGCGCAAACGCCAGCGACGCGTACGGGCGTATCACCCATCTCTCACTTTCGTGCCCGGCTCCATCGACAGTACCTCTCGTGCAGAGGAGAAGTTCCATGAGAAACGCATCACCATTCCTGCTGCTGATTCTTTCTGCAATCTGGTCGGGCCTCCCGGCGACCCGGGTCCTGGCGCAGAATTACGCTGCGCCCAACGGTCCGACGGCATACGCCGCCGATGGCGATTGCGGCAATCCCGCCATGCCATGCTTCATTGACAGTGCCGTCCAAGACGCCACCGACGCCGGCGCCAACGGGAACACGGTGTTCATGCAATTGCCGAATGCCGGGGCGACGACTTTCTTCGAAGCGGATCTGATCGGTGCGTCTCGAATCGACATGGACGTGACGTTTGATACATACCTGGATGACGGCGTCCCCACGGTCGGCGTGGCCGGATCGGTAAGACTGCTCGGCGACGTAATCGTCGGCGCGAGCGATACGCTGACACTGGCGGGCAACCTGCGATTCAACCTCATCGGGCCGGGGGTCCTGCAGATGCGCCAGAATGCCGTGGTCAACGGCAACGGGGAACTCGTTCTCGTCGGCGCCAGGATTCAGATGGGTGATCCCAGCGCCGGCGCCCCCGGCGCCTCACCGCACGTCGCCACGATTCAAAACCTTCGCATCGCAAATGACGGGCGAACCACGGTGGTACGGGACCAGATGCCCCTGGACGGCAGCCAATCCGACCTCTTTATCACCAATCGCCTGGTGGTCGAGGGTGTCTTCGATTTGATCGACAACAACCTCTGGATGGTCGGGCCGATGAACGCAAACGGCGAAGTTCGAATTCCGGCGGACGGCATGATTCTCGGCGATGGCTCATTCTTCATCGCCGTCGATCCTGCGGCGCTGGGCGGTCCACCCAACAACCGCGCCGATGCGTATTCGATCACGGGCGACGGCGCTCTGATGATGGATCTCGACAAGATCACCGACGCGGGCGTGCTGATCACGCTGCCGGAACTGGGCGGCGGCGAGGTATCGTTCAATCGGGCGGGCGCCCTGTATGTTCCCAATGCCCTGACGCACCATGGCAGTCTTCGAAACGAATTCGGCGCGCGCACTGAGTTCGACCTGCTTGAACGCATCACCGGGAGTCTCGAAGTGGAAGGACCGGGCGGCGAGGTCTTCCCGGGCGACGGCGCCTGCGATACCGGCGACGAGAGCGGTGTCTATTTCTTCAGCCATGTGATCATCGACGCCGAGACGATTCTTGAGGATACGGATGATCCGGCCACGGCGTCCTGCGTCGAGGGAATCTGGTTCATGGCCGACAACCTGGGCCCCGGGACCGCAGGTGCGATCGCCGGAGCGCACTCGACAATCGCGGGCGATCTCATCGCGTACGGAACGTCGGGCGTCCTTCTCGACACCGAGAATGGCGCCTCCCACAACCTCGCACTGCAAAGTGATCTGATCTTTGACGAGTCGCCGGTCTTCTCGCTGGTGAGTCCGTTCGACGCGGCCAATCCCTGCGCCGGCGGAAACAAGGTGATCTTCTCCAACGAGACGTCACCGCAGACCCTGCTCTTCAATACGCCGCTGGAGATCTCAAGCATCCTGATCAACAAGAGCGCTAATGGCGATGATGTCGTGATTGACCCGGCCTCCGCCCTGTTTCTGATCGAGACGTCCTTCGAAATCGCCCGCGGCACGTTCGTGGAGAATGGCCGGCTGGATCCGGCGTCAGTCGCGTCGACGACGTCGGCGGACGACGATAATGATGGAATCGCGAGCGCCTGCGACAATTGCCCCGACGTGGCCAATGAAGATCAGGCCGATTCGGATGGCGACGGCGTCGGCGATGCCTGCGACAACTGTCCCGAGACGGCCAACACGGGGCAGGAGGATGTCGAGGGTGACGGCGTCGGCGACGTGTGCGATCCTGCCAACGACTGCTGCGGCGGCGGCGTGCCAGTGATGACGCCGCTGATGCTCCTGGGGTTCCGACGAAATCGGCGGATCTGGCGATCAACACACAAACCGGCGCGGACAGGTTAGTCCGGACGCTGCGCGCGGAAGTAATGGCGAAACTGGAGCGATTCACGAATCAATGAATTCCGCGTCGAGACTGCAAAGTGTATTCGCACCGAGAAGACGACAGCGCCTCAGCCAGTCGCAGGCGGCGAGTCTCGGACTTGCAGTCGCTGGTGGCGAGTCTCGACCTTGTCGGCTTATCAGCATCCGAAGCTCCTGGCCCCATCGGGGCAACGGTGTGTAGCCACGGGCGGAGCGAGGCGGAGCCCGCGGTACCGTGAGCCAATCCCCCTCCCCCCCGAAGGGTCGGAGGAAGTTTCGCCCGCGAGCGCACTCGATCCGCGAAGAACTCATCAGCCCGTGCCGTGGAAGAGACACTGCGATCCATCTGCCATCTCGCGCGGGGAAATTGAAGCACCGGCGCGATTCCCGAATAAGTGCATTCCACGGTCGCCGCTCCGCCCCCGCCCCCTCAATTCTCGCCATTCCAATCAATTCGCCTAACTCCTTAGCATCCGGTTACAATCTGTCGCGAACAACGGCCCAGGCTCCCCGCATCGAAGGAGAATCATCCCATGCGATTCGCCCTCACGCTCTTGGTCGTCATCGCGAACCTCTCAATCACTCCCGACGCCTCCGCCATCATTCGGCGGCATGACCGACCCGATCGCGCCTATCTCGAACTGGGCTCGAAGTATCCGGCCGTCACCCGGCTCGGCGGCGGAACGGCCACGCTGATCGCCCCCGAGTGGATCATCACCGCGGCGCACGTCTCGGTGAACCTGACGCCCTTCGATCACTCGGTCGAGTTCGGCGGAAGGTCGTACCGGATTGTCGGCATGGTTCGGCATCCGAAGTGGCGGGCGGAATCCGGGCCGACGTCCGTCGATATCGCCCTGCTCAAACTTCATGCGCCCGTCGCCGGCGTCGAGCCCGCGCGCCCCTACCAGGGCCGCGATGAAAAAGGAATGAAAGTCATCTTCGTGGGGCCCGGTATGAGTGGCACCGGCCAGACCGGCCCGCGGGCGGACGATGGAAAATGGCGCGGCGCGAGGAACACGGTCGAAGACGTCCTGGAAAACTGGGTCACGTTCAAGTTCGACGAGCCGCCGGCAGGCGATGAACTGGAGGGCATCAGCGGCCCCGGCGACAGCGGCGGACCCGCCCTCGTCGAAACGGATGAAGGACTCCGCATCATCGGCGTCAGCTCCGCCAATGACGACAAGGGGGCCGCGGGCCCGTGCCGCTATCACAGCACCGAATACTACGCCCGGGTCTCGTCGGTCATCGGCTGGCTGAATGAAACCATGAAATCACCGCCGCCGCCGCTCGAAGATTACGGGAAGATCATCGACCTGAAGAAGTCGCCGTTCCCGAAGACGAAGGCCGGGCGCGTGGCGAAGGCGTTCTTCAAGGCCTGGTCCAGCGATGATGCCGACGCGATGGCAGCGTTTGAGCGCAAACACCGGGCCGCCGCCGCGCTCGAGGCCCGCCCCGTTGAAGAGCGTGTCGAGTCGTGGCAAACCTTCCGCGCCGAATGGGGAGCCCTGAAACCGCGACTGGCCGTCAAAGGCCGCGACAACGACCTCTACCTCCTGGTGCGGGCGGAAAAGGAAGGCGTTTGGAAGACCTTTCAGTTCATTCTCGAACCCGAGAAGCCGCACAAGCTCACGGGCATCAACATCGGAAGCCCGGCCCCGGCGCCGCGCGAATAAGACGCCGGCAAAGCAGAAATGAGCCGGCGGCGCCCGCCCTCCTCGACCTGGATGGCTACGCCATTGCAAATCCTGCGCGCAACATTCTGCTCGTCGACCTGAACGGTGACGACAACGTCAACGGGCTCGACGTGCAGCCGTTCGTGAATGGGAAGAAACTCAAATCAGGTGATGGTCTCCAAAGGCGGCGGTGTCATTCGTGACTGTACCCATGCCCCTTGGTGTCCTCAGTGCAGGAGCGCGTCTACAAAAGGCGCGATGTCGTGGGCATCGAGGCGGCGGTCACGATTGACGTCGGAACGCAGCAACTGCGTCTGCGGAATCGGCGTACCAATCAGGGCCGAAGTGAACGCCGAGATATCGTCCTCATCGACGTCGCCGTCGAGATCGATGTCGGCCGTCGCAAAGGTCACGACATTTCCCGCGACGAGATAGCATCGACCGCGGCCGCTGCTATCGTTCGCGGCGGTAAGAAGGTGGTCGATCCGGCCGTCACCGTTGACATCACCCATCGAGTTGGCGTCGAAACCGAGCTGCGCGAACGGAACGTTGTGCGTGTATGACTGCATCAGCGCGCCGGTTCGGCCGGAGTACACGAAGGCACGTCCGGCCTGGTTTCCACCGGTCGGGCTGATCCACGCCGCCAGAAGCATGTCGGACCAGCCGTCCTGATCGACGTCACCGGCGATCCGGCCGATGCCGAAGCCGCCGGTTCCCGTGAAGGTTCTGAAGATGGCGCCGGTCGCGCCGGAAAACACATAGGCCTTGTTGGCGTTGTAGTCGGAGACATAGATATCGGGAACGCCGTCATTGTCGACGTCGCCCTCACCATCGATGAAAAACTGGCCGAAGCGGGCCGCCGAGCCGCTCGGAAGCAATGTTCGAACGGGCGCAACCGTGCCGCCGACCAGGCAGCCCGCGCCTGAATAGACGTAGGCGCGACCGGTCCCGACCGCTGCGCCAAAGCCGGCGGAATCGGAGCCGACGCAATAGTCAGAGATGTTGTCGCCGGTGACGTCGCCGACGAGGTCGACCGCGGTGCCCAGTCGATCCGAGGCGTCGATGC
>CALLKH010000015.1 GCA_938008425.1 uncultured Planctomycetaceae bacterium
CCCTATGCCGCCGATCTGGCAGGCGGACTCCGGGCCGCATCACTTTCGAATCTTAAGGTCAGGTTCGCTGGACAACGGCCGGTCGCTCGTTAATCTCCTCACGCTCCAGCACGCCCTTGTCGAGATGTACCGTTCGATTCGCATGGCCGGCCGCTCGCGGATCGTGCGTCACCATCAGGATCGTCTTGCCGAATTCGGTGTTGAGCAGATTGAGCAGTGCGAGGATTTCCTCGGAGGTCTTCGCATCGAGGTCGCCGGTCGGTTCGTCAGCCAGGATCGCATCCGGGTCGGTGACGATGGCCCGGGCGATGGCGACGCGCTGCTCCTGACCGCCGGAGAGCTGATTCGGCCGGTGGTCCGTGCGATCGCCGAGACCGACGATGGTCAAGGCGGTGGCGACGCGTTCCTGTCTCTCCGCCGCCGGCATCTTGAACAGCAGCAGCGGCAGCTCGACGTTTTGTGCGGCCGTCAGCACCGGGACGAGATGGTACATCTGGAAAATGAACCCGACGTGGCGGCTGCGCCAGGCGGTTCGCTCGCGCTCGCTCATCTGTTCGAGAAAGGCGTCACCCACGCGCACACTGCCGGAGGTGACGGTGTCGAGGCCGCCGACCAGGTGAAGCAGGGTGGATTTCCCGGAGCCCGAGGGCCCCATGAGGGAGACGAAATCGCCGGGAGCGATCTTGAGATCGAGGCCGTGGAGGACGGGGATCTCGATGCGGTCCTTGTAATAGACCTTGTGGACGTTTTTGACCTCGATGTCGGTTGCGCTCATCGGCTGCTCCGTGCGACGGTGCGAAAGGGTCGCGATCTGGTTTGTGAGCGGGGCATTGTAGAGGGACCGGCGATGAAAATCATGGGGCGAAACTCGGGTGAAGTGGCGAACGGCAAGGAGATTGGGCGAATTCACTTCGCGAATCGCCTGTCGAAGTGATTTCATCGGCCGACGCGAGCGGGCATAATCCGGGGGTATCCGTGCGTACGGAGCGTTCGTTCGGATGAACGGCCTGATCGCTGCAACCCTAATTGAGGCTGAAGAGTACGTTCGCCGGGGTTACCTTTTCGAAACCCGTGAGATGTGACGGAGCGGTTCATGGATCAGACGCGTCGACATTATCCGTGGTTTGTGAAGGGCGATCTCGACGGCTTCTTCGGCCTGGCGGTGGATAATCTCGTCCAGGTGCTCGTCATCGTCGCGCTGTGCCGGCAGCTCTGCGGGTTCAGCGATGAGCTGATCTACATGCGAATGCTCCCCGGCGTGGCGGTCAGCCTCTTCATCGGGAACATCTACTATTCGTTCCATGCCCGGCGCGTCGCCCAACGCGACGGAAATGCGAACTGCACGGCGCTGCCGTACGGTATCAACACGCCGTCGGTGTTTGCGTACATCCTCTTCATCATGGCCCCGGTGTACCGGCTCACGCAGGATGCAAACCTGACGTGGGCAGTCGGCCTCGTGGCGTGCGTCGGCAGCGGCGTGATCGAGTTTCTCGGCGGATTCGTGGGCGGCTGGGTGCGGCGCGTGACGCCGCGCGCGGCGCTGCTCTCGGCGCTCGCGGCCATCGGCGTGATCTTCATCGCCAGTCCGTTCGCGTTTCAGATTTTTGAACGGCCGCTCGTCGCGCTGCCGCCGATGATCATCGTGCTGGTGGGCTACTTCGCGCGGGTGCGATTCCCGGGCGGGCTGCCGAGCGGACTCGTGGCGCTGGTCCTGGGTTCGCTGCTGGCGTGGACGGTGCCGCTGGCCTTCGGGCCGGAGATGATGAGCATCGCAAAAGTTGAGTCCGCGGCGACGTGGATCGGTTTCCAGCAGCCGCAGGGCGCGTGGAATGACATCCTGAACCTGTTTCGAACGCGGCCCGAATTGATCTGGGGCTATCTCGGCGTCATCGTTCCGATGGGCGTCATCAACGCCATCGGCTCGCTGCAAAACATTGAATCCGCGGAGGCGGCGGGGGATAAGTTCTCGACCGGCCCGTGCATGGCGGTGAACGGCATCGGCTCGATCGCCGCGGGGCTCTTCGGCAGTTGCTTTCCGACGACGATCTACATCGGCCACCCGGGCTGGAAGGCGCTCGGGGCGCGCTGCGGCTACTCGATTGTCAACGCGTTCTTCTTCTCCTTCGTGTTCCTGTTCGGACTCGGGGCGATGGTGGTTGAGATCATTCCGATGGAGGCCGGCATCGCCATCGTCATGTGGATCGGCATCATCATTACGGCGCAGTGCTACGAGGTTGTTCCGGCGAAGCATTATCCCGCCGTGGCGATCAGCTTCTTCCCGGCGGTGGCGGCCGCGGCGATGCTCTTCGTGCCGCAGATCCTGATCGGCCTCGGCGCTTCGCAGGGGATTCTTCCGCTCGTCACCGCGCACGAGGAGACGCTGAAGTCGGATGGGACGGACGGCTGGTGGCCGGTCGGCGTCTACGCGCTCTCGGGCGCGAACAGCGGATTCATCATCACCTGCATGGTCATCTCGGCCATCAGCGCGTTTCTCATAGACCGGCGGTTCCGAGCCGCGGCGATCTGGTGCGTCGTGGCGGCGTTTGCGACGCTCTTGGGTTTTCAGCACGCGTTTCGCATCGAACCGGGGCAGGTGAGCCCGCAGGAGCTGCTGGTCTGGCAGCGCGAGGAGCCGCGATTCGAGGGGACGCGATTTCATCTGAACGTCCCGCCGGAGACTTACCTGCACCGGGGATACGGCCTCGCCGCGGGCTATGGCCTTGCGGCGATGATGCTGTTCGGCGTGTCGTCGCTTCGCCGAAGCGGCCGAGGCTTTGGCAACATTGATGTCGATGACCATGCCGTTCCGAAGGCACTGTCTGACTGGGGCTCAGGCGATGCGCCGACGGGGCCGAGGCCGCCTGACGACGACGCACGAAGGCAAACGCCCATCCTCTGATGTATTGATGGGTCTAGAGCAGTTCACGATTGAGTGAATCCAGCGTTGACGAAGCTTCAGGCCGCTTCAGCGGTCTTTCCCGAAGGGCCATGGGCCAGTCGTTTACGACTGGTTCGCTGCGTTGGCACTCTATTACACTAAGTTTATTCGGATTCGAGCACGCTTCAGCGCGCTTCTCTCCCGCCTTCAGGCAGCTTCACGCATATCCTCGCCGGCGCCTGAAGGCGAACAAAATTCGGTAAGCGCGTTGAAACGCGCTGGAGGAACCGCGCGACGCCGGGCACCAGTCGTCAACGACTGGCCTGTGGCCCACCTTCGGTGGGGAAGGCCGTTGAAACGGCCTGGTGCGAAGTCGCTTCGTTCGCGCGAGTTCTATGGTTGTGTAGCATCGACACAATAGCACGCACCGCCAATGATCTTGAGAGAACAAATCTGACGGACGTCACTCATTCGTGAATTGCCTGAAGTTCGGGCCTGACGAATTAATCGTCTTCCGAAACGGACTCGCCGGCGACGGCGCGAAGTCGCCTGCTGAAGGACCGCTTCCACGCTTCCGCCAGTTCCGGCAGTGAGACCAGCCGCTCCAGCACGTCGACCGGGCTGGTCTTGTCGAGCATGATCTCGTTCATCCGGGCGACGGTCAGGTCGGCATGGCCGCGACGGGTGCGCGTAATGGCGTCGCCCGCGCGAACAAGGCCGGGCGCCAGGACGCGCAGGTAAAAGCCGGTGAAATGGCGCTCATTGATCCATCGCGGCAGCATCTTGCATTCGTGCTTCATGGCCAGGGTGCCGCAGGGTTGACGCGGCTGCGTGACCTGCACCGTGGCCTGGCCGATCTGAAAGACGTCGCCGAGACAGACATCGGTCTCAAGCAGCCCCTCGGTGGTGAGATTTTCGCCGAAGCCGGGGACCGCCAGGTCGGGATCGAACATCTCGCGCCACCCGTCGTAGTGTTCGTGCGGATAGCAGCAGACCGCCTTGTCCGGGCCGCCGTGCACGCGCGTGTCGGCCGGCCGGTCGCCCTCGAAGCCAAGCGGGCTCAGCAGAACCGGATCACTAGTCGGCTTGCGATTGATGGACGTGCTGATGGTCCGCCCGCCCTTGCTGAGCAGGTGGGGCCGGCCGATGTTGAGGGAGTACACGCGCATTCGATGGTCTCGTCGTTCCGAAGCCGCCGGTTTTCGGCGAACCGCGGTTTGCGGTTAGTATAGGAGCGCAGGAGCTTTTGTCTCGTCAGGAAGGGACGGTTTGGCGATGGCGGGCGGCGTTAATTCAGTCGGTGCGGGATTGGACATCCGGTTGGCGACGGCGGCGGACCTTGAGGCCGTCGCGGCGATCTACAACCACTATGTCATTCATTCGACCTGTACCTTCGCGACCGATCCGGAGCCGCCGGCGTACTGGGAGAACTGGCTCCGAACGCACACCGGGAAGAACCCGGCGATCGTCGCGGTGCGCGGCGGCGAAGTCATCGGCTGGGGGACGCTTTCGGGCTGGAACAATCGCTGCGCCTATCGATTCACGGCCGAGAACTCGGTCTATGTCCGCGATGGATGCCGTGGCGGCGGCATCGGCCGTGAGATCCTGGCGGAGCTGATTCGCCTGGCACGTGCCGCGGGATTGCGGTCGCTCGTCGCCCAGATCGCCGATCACCAGGCAGCCAGCGAGGCCCTGCATGAGCGCGCGGGCTATCGGCGCGTCGGCGTGCTTGAGGGCGTGGGGTTCAAGTTTGATCGCTGGATCGACGTGGTGATTTGGCAGTTGCAGCTATGACGTACCGACTTGCTCGGCGTCGGCCGACGGCGGCAGGACTTCGGCGCGGTCATGCTTCATCGCCGTCTTCTGAACCACACCCCAGAGCAGGACCGGAATGACGCACCCGATCAGCAGTGCGATTGAAGGCTTCTCCACGCCGAACGCGCCGATCGCCGCGTAAGCGAATCCCGTCGGTATCGATCCGCAGACCAGCGAACTGACGAATCGGCCGACCGGCATCCCCGCGAGCCCCGCCAGGCACGCGATCACCTCCGGCAACAATGGAAGCGGCCGCGAGATGGCGACGGCATATCCGCCACGGCGTTGAAAGAATGACTCAGCCCGTTTCAGATCGCGTTCACCCACGAGGAACACCGCCGCGCGTCGCCCCACAAGTCGAGTCGCGCCGAATGCGATCAGCCCCGCGAGAACACTGGCGGCGGCGCCGACGAGTCCGCCGATCACTGTTCCATAGATATATCCGAGGACCGTCATCACGGCCGTCGCGGGAATGGGCAGCACGAGATCGGAGACGATGAGGCCGAGTCCGATAGCCCACCCCCAAGGGCCGTATTCACCCAGGCGCTGTGCGCCGGCCTCGCCGGAGAAGGCGGCGTCGAATTGATCGCCGAAAACAAGGAGCGGCGCCGCAAAGGCGAGTGAAATGACGAGAATGAGAATAAACAATCGCATGGGGGGGATACTAGCGGTTTCGCGTACGAAGGCGAGGAGCTGAATCGAAAGTTCCTGCTGCGCCCGCCCGCTATAACTTTTTGTCCGACAATGGATAATCAGAGCTTTTGGCGTTA
>CALLKH010000016.1 GCA_938008425.1 uncultured Planctomycetaceae bacterium
TTACGGGAATGTAGATTCTGGCGAGGCGCCACATCGACGTTAGGGCGATTCCAGCACCCGAACTTGCCACAAGAGTACCACGCCAATATCGCCCTCACCGTCGCCCTGACGGGCGGCGGCTATTGAGGACTGCGCAATTAATGTTCGCCCGCGATCGCCAATGAACCACTGAGAACAAGGAGATTTTCGCTGACCGGCGTCGAACATTACTATCGCAGTCCTCAATAAACGATAGTGCGCAGTCGGCGTTGTTTGTGGGGCGCGCTATGGTCAGGCGTCATTTGCGCCGGAAATTCATGAATGATCTGTGGACTTCCAGGATTCGCCGCCGTGCGTCGACTTCGTCTTTCCGGCTTCGGGCTCGGACTCGTCTGGAAACGAAGGCAGGAAGGTGACGGGCGATCGGGATGCCGCCAGCGCGGCTTCGAACTCGGTGCGCCATTCGGAGGCGAATTCGGGAATCCAGCATCTCGCCGCCTCGTCGAGGCTGACGCTGCGGCCGAGCCGGGCGGAGAGTTCATTTCGATACTGCGCGATGACTTCGCGCTGCGATCGAATGGCGAGGCGATGAAGCGACTCGGGCTGCTGAATGCCGGGCTGCATCTCGTTTTCCTGATCCGCTGCTTCCGAGTCGCTTTCGCGCTTCGGCCGCGACCCCGGATCATGCTGACCGACATGATTCCGAGTGTTCTTCGAAGCGCCTCTGCGGCGCCGGCGGACGTTCCTGTTCTCCCCCATGTCAGTTCGTATCGGACAAACCAACGGCGGGCTTGTTTTCAAAGGACCGGCGGAGCGAATTCGGCCGATAAGAGCGCCGGGTTGGCCGCTGGCAGGGCTGACAGAGCGGGTTCAAATTGTTCGCACCCGATCGTGTCGCGGCCGCGCGGCGCGACGAGCCCGCGGACGACATCGAGGATTCATCTCCGGCGTCGCGAAGTACAATCGATTGCGGGGTTCAAGGTTACAATTGTACAACAGATTCCCGTATTCCCGGCGGGTTCTAGGCGGGCGCCCGTTCGCACTTTGGTATAATCCTTTCACAATCGCCGGGCTAAGTCGTTCAAGAAACAGTCGCGGTTCGTTCCCGATTCCTCCGGAATTCGAACGCGACGGGCCCATCGGCGTTGTTCATGCACTATTCCCTGAAGTCGGAGACGCCACATCATGTTTACAGATTCCGCCTCCCACCGGCGCCACTCTTTCAGATCGGCCTGCATGCTTCTCGCGGGACTCGCATGCACTCTCTCATCGCTCATATCGAGCGCGGCCGCTGACGAACCCGGGAAGGCCGATGGCCGAATGTTCGATCTTTCAAAGGATCGTGTGCTCTACTGCGTCGGCTACGCGCATCTCGATACCCAGTGGCGGTGGGACTTCTGCACGACCATCGACCGGTTCATCGCCGACACGCTGAACCAGAACTTCGACCGGTTCGAGAAGTTCCCGGGATACGTCTTCAACTTCACCGGCTCGGTGCGCTACGAGATGATGAAGGAGTACTACCCGGAGAAGTTTGAACTGCTCAAGAAGCACATTGCCGAGGGGCGATGGTTCGTCTCGGGCTCGTCGGTCGATGAGGGCGATGTGAATGTCCCCTCGGCCGAGGCCGTCATTCGCCAGGTGCTCTACGGCAACGAGTACTTTCGCAAGGAATTCGGCAAGGAGAGCGTCGACTACATGCTGCCGGACTGCTTCGGCTTTCCCGCGTCGATGCCGAGCATCTGGGCGCACTGCGGGCTTCTCGGCTTTTCGACGCAGAAGCTGACCTGGGGGTCGGCCGTCGGCATCCCGTTCAAGATCGGTGTCTGGGAGGGGCCGGACGGCAGGGGCGTCATCGCGGCGCTGGATCCGGGGCCGTACGTCGGCGGCATCAAGGGCCGCGTCGATACGAACCCGCAGTGGGTCGAGCGGGTCGAAAAGAACGGCGAGAAATACGGCGTCTATGCGGATTACCACTACTACGGCGTCGGCGACATGGGCGGCGCCCCGCGCGAGGAAGACGTGAAGAATTACCTCGCGAGCATCGGCCAGCCCGACGGCAAGATCACCGTCGCGCTGACGTCGTCGGACCAGATGTACAAGGATATCACCCCCGAGCAGCGGGCGCGGCTGCCGAGATACTCCGGTGACATGCTGCTCACGGAACACTCGGCGGGAACGCTCACATCGCAGTCGTACATGAAGCGGTGGAATCGAAAGAACGAACTGCTGGCGGATGCGGCGGAGCGGGTGTCGGTGATGGCACATCACCTCGGAGCGGCCGAGTATCCGCGCGAGAAGCTGTACAAGGCCTGGGTGCGAACGCTGGCCAACCAGATGCACGACATTCTGCCGGGCACGAGCCTTCCCGAGGCGTATACCTATTCATGGAATGACGAGATCGTGGCATCCAACGGCTTCGCGGCCGTGCTGACCGATGCCGTGGGGGCGATCGTCCGCGACATGGCTACGAGCGCGAAGGGCGTGCCGGTGGTGGTGTACAACCCGCTGACGATTGATCGCGAGGATGTGGCCGAGGCGGAGGTCGTGTTTGAAGGTGATGCGCCGAAATCGGTACAGGTCTTCGACTCCAAGGGGCGCGAGATGCCGTCGCAGGTACTGTCACGGACAGACAAAGCCGTCAAAGTGCTGTTCCTGGCGCGGGTTCCGTCGGTGGGGCTTGCGATTTATGACGTTCGACCGGGCGAAGGCGAATCGGCGGATTCCGGAGAGTTGAAGGTCTCCAAGACATCGATCGAAAACGAGCACTATCGCGTTTCGATCAACGAGGCCGGCGATGTGTCGAGCATCATCGACAAGAAGAACGGTGATCGCGAACTCCTGGAGAAGCCGGCGCAGCTTGTCTTCACCTATGAGCGGCCGGCCCAGTGGCCCGCGTGGAACATGGACTGGATGGATCGCAAGAACCCGCCGATCGACGCGGTGAAGGGTCCGGCCGAGATTAAGGTCGTGGAGCGCGGGCCGGTTCGGGCAGCGATCGAGATTCGGCGCGAAGCGAGAAGTTCGTACATCACGCAGCGGATTCAGCTCTCGGCCGGTTCGGCGGGCGAGCGGGTCGAGATCGCCAACAACATCGACTGGCAGTCGGCCGAGGTGGCGCTGAAGGCGTCGTTCCCGTTGACCGCGTCGAACGCGAATGCGACGTACAACTGGGGCATGGGCACCATCGAGCGCGGCAACAACGAGCCGAAGAAGTACGAGGTTCCGTCGCATGAGTGGTTCGACCTGACCGACAAGTCGGGCAAATACGGTGTGACGATTCTTGAGGACAGCAAGTTTGGTTCGGACAAGCCCTCGGACAACGAAGTGCGGTTGACGCTGCTTTACACTCCGGGCGTTCGGTCGGGCTATCTCGATCAGCACAGCCAGGACTGGGGGCGGCACGAGATTCTCTACGGCATATACGGCCACGTCGGCGACTGGCGAAAGGGCAACAGTGAATGGCAGGGGCGGCGGCTCAATCAGCCGCTGGCAACATTCCAGGCGCGGCCGCACAGCGGAGCCCTCGGCAAGTCGCTTTCGATCGTGAGCGTCAGCACGCCGCAGGTCGATATTCGCGCGCTGAAGATGGCGGAGAGAGACGAATGGACCATCGTCCGCGTTCAGGAACTCTACGGTCGCTCAGCGAGCGGCGTCACTGTGTCGTTCGCCGAGCCGCTGGCCGACGCTTACGAGGTTGACGGCCAGGAACGGCGGATTGGCTCCATCGAGCTGACTGACGGCAAGTTGAAGTTCAACCTGTCACCGTACAGCCCGCGTTCGTTCGCGGTGAAACTGGGCGGTCCGCGTCCCGAACGGAAGAAGGTCTTCTGCCAGGCGGTCGAGCTGCCGTATGACGTCGATATTGCCAGTTCGGACGCGAACCGCGTTGATGGCGCGTTGGACGCCGACGGCCGCACGATGCCCGCGGAGATGTGGCCGGCGGTGGTGACGAGCGAGGGCGTGACGTTCAAGATGGGGCCGACGGCGGAGGGCAGTGCCAACGCCGTGGCGTGCGACGGCCAGGAGATCGAACTGCCGGATGCGGAGTTCGATCATGTCTATCTTCTGGCGGCCGCCGAAGAGGACACGATGGGCGAGTTCCGGCTCGATGGCAGATCGTTCGAGGTCGGCGTGCAATCATGGACCGGTTTCGTCGGCCAGTTCGACGATCGCATCTGGGATCGCGAGTTCGAAGAGATCGACTTTAAGACCGAGGGCAGGGTGACCGGTTTCAAGACCGGATTCATCAAGCGCGACAACATCGCCTGGTTCTGCACCCATCGGCATCATCCGAAGAATGGGAACGAGTCGTACAATTTCAGCTACCTGTTCAAGTACGGATTGGAGGCATCGGGCGGCGCGAAGACCCTGACGCTGCCGAAGAATCCGAAGATCAAGCTCGCGGCGGTGGCGGTGGCGATGAAGCCGACGGATGCCGTTCGTGTCGCGCGGCCCTTGTACGACGACTTCACCGGTCGCAAGCCGATCGAGCTGCGGCATCAGTATCCGGTTCCGCCGCCGCCGGTATTCGAGGGCGCCGAGCCGCTCGCCAAGGCGACGATCGATCGCAAGGACAGCTTTGAGTCGCTGGCGATGGGGCCGCCGTCGTCGCGGGATTTTGCGGATGCTGGCGCGGGCAACAATGCGGCGTTTCGGTTCTTTGACGGCGGCGGCAAGTATCGGCCGAACGGGTCCTCCGGCGTGAAGGGCGATACGCTTCCGCGGCTCAACGACGGCGAAGTCGCCCAGAACAATGACGACGTTTCGCGGTGCGTGTGGTACGACAGCGAAGGCCGGTTTTACTTCGATCCGGGTCGCAGCGTGAAGATCGAACGCGTGAATGCCTACTCGTGGCACCGATCGAACCGGGCGCCGCAGTTCTTCTCGGTGTGGGGATCAAAAGCAGCGACGATGCCGGGCGCGGACATCAGTGCGGGCAAGCACGAGGGCTGGGAGCTGCTGGCCGTCGTGAATTCGAAGGAGCTCGGCGGGGGCGGCATTCACGGCTCAACGGTGACGGGAAAGGAAGGCAACCTCGGCGAGTATCGCTGGTTGCTCTGGGTGGCGGAGAACATGGGTGAAGGAACGTTCTTCACGGAAATCGACGTGATCGAGGCGAAGTGAGATGGGCGTCGGCCGCCGACATTCGAGGCACCACAGTCTGGCGCGCATGGTTTTCGTTGCGGCGGCCGCACTTGCCTTCGGCGGAATTACGCCGGCGTTCGGCCATGCGATTCTCATCAGCCGCGGCACTCTCGTCGCGCATCGGGATCGACTCGTCGTCGAGATCGAAGTCAGCGCCGAGGACTTCTTCCACTACTATCACCTGCGCGTCGATGACGGCCGCGTCACAACGAGTGATGTGCGCGGGGCGGTTGATCGGCATGGCGCCTATCTGCTTGAGCATTTCAGCATTCGCGACGGCGTCGGCGAGCGGCTGAGCGGCCGTGTGACGGGCGTCCGCGCGGCGTTGCCGTCGACCGATCAGATGCCGTTTCTATCGCTGCGAGAATCGCGGGCGACGTACGTGCTCGAGTACACCCTGCCGCGTGCGACAGGGTTTCTGACGCTTCAGCAGCGATTTGGTGATGAGTCGGCGACGCTTCCGTCCCAGCTTGTGCTTTCGGTCAAGTCAGTCGACGCGCCGTACGGCCGCATCGTGCAATTGACCAGCGGCGGTAATTTTGAAACGGTTGAGTTGGAAGAAGCCCCGCACGTCGCGCCGGTCACATCCTTCGGCGATGGGAAGGCTCCGACGAATCGACCGCCGGAAGCGGCGATGGGCGCCGATCGATACAAGGAAATCTACGGATTCGTTCGGCACAATACGGCGGGCGAGTGCGTCGTCGATGTGTACCTGCCGCTGGTCCTGCTGGAGACGTTCATGCCGGTTCCGCGCTCGCGGCCGGACTTTCTCGATCGAGCGGAAATGGACGCGGCGATTGAAGCGGTTCGGTCCCGTTTTGTTGCTCATCCGCCGGCGATCTTTTCAGCCGGTGAACGCGCGGCCGACGGGCGGCTAAGGATTGATCGAATTCAATTCCTGGGGCCGGAGGCGATCAGCGTCGATGACGAAGCGGAGCCCGCGCGTCAAATCGGGGCATGGTCGGCGCGCGTCGCGCTTCGCATGCGCTGGACGGGATCATCGCCGGATTCGCTTGAGTGGCGGATGTTCAACTCATCGGTGCTGAATGCGACGCTTTGGCGGGTGATCGACGGCGCGGCCTGCTGCGAGGAGACGCTGATGCCGGGTGACGCCGAGATGTCGCTGGCAACGCCGTGAGTCAGCCCGACGGATGTGGGAATGTGCCCCAGGGCACGTCATGCCGGCGGCATTCCGCCTATCGGATTCGCTCCAGAAAATCTTCGTAGCTCGTGTTCCAGGAGAGAATGCCGAATCGCTGCATCAGGCCCTTGACGTTGTTTGGAATCAGCTCGGCATTCGTGGTCAGGTCGGCCTCTGTTGCGCCGTAATTCGTCTGTACGGTCGTCGCGTGGCCGTCGGCGAAGCCGACGATGGTGACGCCCTGGCGGAGTTTGATGAGCTGGCCTCCGGCGCCCGGCGCCCGGCCGAGACGGGTGAGGAAGGGCGCGTGCCGCTGGACGACGCGATCCTGGTTCCAGCAGTTGCCCTCCATGTTGTTCTGGTTGATTCCACCCTGCCCGTTTGTTGCGGCCGGATTCTCTTCGGCGAAGATCGGGGCGTTGCTGGCGGAGGCCGTCGTTCCCTTGCGGCCCTTTGCCGCGGGTATGGCACTGGGGAGTCTGAGGCCCATTCCCGCCAGCATGCTGTAGCTGAATTTTCCGTTGCCGTTGGGAATCATCTGCGAGGCATTGGCCTGTCCGGGAATCGCCGACGGCATGTCAGAGGGGCACAGCACGAGCTTGGGGTTCTGATAGTAGGGATAGAGAAGCCCGAATCTCGGCGCGGCGGTAAAGCCCATGGGATTGCCGGTGGTCGGAATCAGGTCGTTGCCGGGCTGATAGCCGCCGCCGCCCTGGTTTCCGATGCCGAGCCAGTCGAGGCCGTACTGGTTGGCCGGCAGGCCGGAGGCGGTGTAGTTGTCGAGGCAGGGCGGATACACCTCATAGTCGACGGTGTATTGCGTCGCGCACGTCGAGAGCTCTCGCAGGTTGGAGATGCATTGCACCGCCTTGCCCCGCTCGCGTGCAGCCGAGAGCGACGGCAGGAGAATGGAGATCAACAGCGCAATGATGGCGATGACGACCAGAAGTTCCAACAGCGTAAACGCGCGGCGTTTTGACATGGAGCACCTCTCTTCGTTCGCGGCTCGGAGCCGGGATTAATTCAACAGCGCCTGTGCGAACAACATGACGTCGATCGCATCCAGCACGGTGTCCGTATTCATATCGCACGACGATGGCGAGCACGCCGGATAACCCGAGGCGTAGCCCGCGGGATCAATCACGGCCAGCACGAATGGCTCGATGTCGCCGGTGTTGAGCAGGTTGTCGCAGTTCGCATCACCCTTCATTTGAACGAAGAGCGAAACGATATCGCTCGCCGCATTGCCGCAGGCGGACTCGGCAAAGAGCTCGTAGTCGCCCGCGTCAGAGGCCTGAACGTCGTCGATCGTGAGAACGGGGGAATTCACGCCCTTGATGCGGCCGTCGTCGAGCAACAGGGCGCCGTTTCGTCGCCACTGAAGCGCCGCGGGCGGCGAACTGACGACGGTCGCGGTCAGCGTCACGCTGCCTCCTGAGGCAACCGTCTGGTCCTGGGGCATTGTGAAATCCGGTGATCCGCTGCCAAGCGCCCAGCAGATCGATCGTTCAACGAGTTCATCGCCCTCAGCCGCGATGCTGTTCCAGCTGTTGTCCTCAAGGAAGAGGAACACACGGCGATGGGGGGCGACATAGCCGCCGAGGAGCATATCGCCGGGGTCGCACGCCAGCAGCGCAAAGTCACCTCCGGCGCCGGATCGCGACGCCAGCAGGTCGGCGTTCGCCGCACGATTGCCGCGACCGACGCTCATGTTGGCGGGCGAGTTGAAGACCGTGAGATTTCCCAGCGGGAGCCCCGACGTGATCGGATGACTGTCGGTGACGACATTGACCTGCGTCGTGCCGGAGACGGACTCGCCGAAGTCCGCGAGCGCCTCTCGATCGGTTCGCAGCAGCGCCTGCTCCCAGAAGACCAGGGGTACGGCCACGGTTCTGAACTGGCCGGCCACGTTGGAAGACGTGATGGTGGATGACACCACGACGAGATCGTATTGTGATCCGAGGGTGGCGGCCGAGGGGCGATTCGCCGGCTCGTCGTCATACGCGGTCACGTCGAAACCGTGTTCGCGAAGATGACCGGCAAGTGCGGCGTCGGCCGCGGGCGCCGGGATCGAGGCCCCGATCATGGCGATTCTGGGGACTGGGCCTACGGTAATGAAGGCGTGTTTCTGGGCCACGGTGATTCCGTTTGAACCGGTGACCGTCAGGCTGACGTCGTAGACGCCTTCATGCAGATACGTGTGGGCGGGATTCTGTTCGATGCTCTCGTTGCCGTCGCCAAATCGCCAGTGCCACTCGGTCGGCGACGGCGACGTGGAGGTGTCGGTGAATTGGACGGTGAGAGGCGCGAGGCCGCGCGTGAGATTCGATGAAAAGTCGGCGGTCGCCACATATCGGACACGCAGAACATGTGCACCGCCGTCAATCGGGGAAGTGTATCCGGTGTCGCGATAGAGATCGGTGAAGTAGAGCCCGTCGGGGCCGGCCGCGAGGCCGACAGCCGTCGCCTTGCCGACGCCGTTGTACTCCACGAGCGTCGTCGGGCCGCTTGTGAGGGCGCCGGCGGCGTTCAGGGTGAACTCGACGATTCGCTTGCCGAGCATCTGCTGGCCCGTCGCCCAGGTGGGGCCGGACTCGGATATGAACATGCTGCCCATCTTCTGCGCGGGAAACCCGCTGCCGCCGAACGTTTCGGGCTGAATGAACGCCATGTTCACGGGACCGTGGGCGGGGTTCCAGTTGTAAAGGGCGAAGTTCGCCATGCTCGCGTCGCTGCCGCTCCACAGGTAGTTTCGACCGGCGACGACCTTGACGATTCGATCCACGCTTGGGCCGTTCTCGACTTCATAGAGTGCGCCGTCCGCCGCGCGCCATGCGCCGCCGAATGGATTTCGAACGCCATAGGCGAAGACGTAGTCCCTTGAGTTGATTCCGTCGCCGGCGTTGTAGAACGGATTGTCGGCCGGCGCTGTTCCATCGAGATTGAGACGGAGAATTTTGCCGCGATAGGATGAGAGATTCTGCGCGGTGTTTGAAACAAAGCCGTCGCCCATATGGACGTAGAGCTTTCCATCGGGGCCGATCGTGAAGTTTGAAATCTGGTGCGACTGGCCCTGCGTTTCGCCGGTCATGTTGAGAATCGTGGTCTGGCTTGCGGCGCTGAGGCCGCCGTCATC
>CALLKH010000017.1 GCA_938008425.1 uncultured Planctomycetaceae bacterium
GACGGCCATTTCACCGCGCGTAAGAAAGACGCCACAACGCCGATTCGTGGCTTCAAATGGCCCGGGGTCCACTTCGCAGGCGATCCCAGATCATGGGACCGCCGCGAAGGGCTGAAGGACGGCGACACGCGTCTGAATGAACAATCAACAATCGGGCCGGCGCCTCGTCGTGCGAGTCTTCCAGGCGCAAATTCGTACCCGACAGCCTGTCGAAAAGGCGCACAATATCGACAGGCTCCGATAAGTGCGCCTCCGTTTCCGCGCTTCGAGAATGGTTGCCGCATCGTCTCAAGCTGACCGATATTCGTGCCGATAGAAATCACCGAGGCTGTGGGTCTTCCGCCGATTGGCGGGACAGCCTGGCTTGGAGGATCCGAGTAACGGCGAGCTCGGACCCTCTGTTTTTTTTACCGGATTCAAATCAACGCGCGGCGCGCAGGCGTTCCCCGAAGGTGCAGAGATGACGGCACCCGAGGCTCAACACAACCGATCACAGGAAATGAATTCCCGGCAGGACAGACTCACGGCCTTCGCGCCGGGTTGCGAGTTCACTGCATCGAGCGAACCTTTGCGACGAAGTCGGAGAGTTCCGTGATGGACGACCGCCCGCTCAGTTCATGCTCGATCGCCGGGAAATGAAATCCGAGACCGAGGCGCTGCTGGCCGTCGACCACGCAGTGACGGAACATCCCGTCGAGCATCAGCACCGAACCCGGCTTCGTGGTGATCTCAACACCCACGATTTCACCGGAACTGAGTCGGGGATTCTGATCGACGCGCGTCTCAATCAAGACGCCGCCCATCGAAATGTTGGAGACGCGACCTGAGCAGATTGGCCAGGCCACCGTTCCATCAACGGGCACGCCGCCTTCCCAGATCTTCACGGCGATGAAGACGCCCTCGGGCACGATGACGCGCTGATAGGCTCGGCGCTGAAGCGATCGCATCTCCCTGGGCATGCGAAGCACAATCGTCTGGGCCGGCGCCTGATTGACCCCTTCGCCCGGCTGAATGGTCAAGACCGGCGTGACGAAGAGACACTTCTTATGGCCGCGACGGAATGCGACGCCGACCTGCTCACCGACCGCCGGCAGGCTCACCGCACGCGTATCATCCAATCCACAACTGTGAACCGCGAGCTGAAACAGCTCTCGATCAGGATCCACGCGAATGAAGACCGTCCGCAGGCTGATCCACTTTCCCTCGACCTTGAAGGAAACATTGGCATCGACCTGCTTTTCCACGGCCCACGCAAGCGTTGAGGCCTGCACATCGTTTTCAGGTTTCTCGGTGTAGTTGGTGGTTGTCATTCTTCCCCCGCCAATTGCATGGCTCGATCCTGCCTGGCGGCCAGCGCCGCGCGAAGCTTCGCAATGATCGGCGCATCGTTCTCGGATCGGATAAAGTGAAGACCGACCAGCGAACAGCCTTCACTGCCCGGCACCTTGTTCGTCAGGATGGCGGCCAGTTCCGTCGCACCCTCTCCGCCCGGCAACTCAAAGGTCACCGTCAATCGGTGGGCGGGATCGATGAGCGCGGCCAGTTCATCGTCCATTCGACAGGCGAGCCCTTCTGCGCTGATGTTCAGTAGATTCGCCTGATGCCGGTGGCTCCTGCCGGCGGCGCTCCAGGCGAGCGTTACCTTGGATGACGGCGCAAGCTTCGCGCGGATGAATCGTCGCCGCTCCAACACCACCAACCGCGAGGGTCGCTCCACGGAAAGACAGATGGATTGACCCCACGCGAAAACCGTCTCGATTCTCGATGAGAAACTGAATCGACGCTCTCCGTAGATCTGGCCGTCGAAGTGCGCGCCGATGAGCTTCTTGAGATCGATCGCCGGCCGGCCGGAGACTTCGATGAGCAGCGCACGACCGTCGGACGACATGAGGGCGCCGTTGATCGTCACCCCCTTGAATGAGGCGGACTCGAGCACCACGGGAACGCGCTTTTCGACCGCGGCGTGAATCGCGCGATTGGAGGGGGCTTCATCAAGCTTGAAGGTGTTCTGCATCGTGAGTTCTCCCCCGCGCCGGGCGCCGAACGCGTCCTGTGATGACGCAATCCGAGGCGCACTGCGCGCTTGGCGTCCTATGGTTCTACTCGGAACGCCACAGGGATAACTTAAGATACGACGTGGCCGCCGAGGTTGAGGACCCGGGCGACTTCCTGCGTGGGTAATCGGACGTCCAGGATGACGAATTCATCCCGATAGGTCTGGTCGAGGATATGGCCATACTGGCTGACGTAGGCGAGCAGTTTTCCGTTGCTGCTGGTGGTCTGAATACGAAGCCGGGTATATCGGTCGCGCATTCTTTGCAGGACCACGTCCCGTAACTCGTCGATGCCGATCCCCTCCCGAGCGGAGATCTCGATCGCATCCGTCATCGAGTTTCGCAGTAGCTGGATGGATCCATCGTCGCCGACCGCATCGATCTTATTGAGCACATTCAGCCGCGGAATATCACCGCATCCCAGCTCGTCCAGAACGCTCTCCACCGCTCGCACCTGGCCGGAGGCGTCGTGGCTGGAGGCATCGACGACGTGGAGGAGCAGGTCTGCGTTGATCGTCTCCTCCAGCGTGGCGCGAAATGACGCCACCAGATGGTGCGGAAGATTCCGCACGAAACCGACCGTGTCAGACAAGAGAACCATCTGCCCGCCGCCGAGGTCCCATCGCCGCGTCTTGGTATCGAGCGTGGCGAAGAGCTTGTCCTCCACCAGCGTGTCGGCGTCCGTGAGGGCGTTCATCAGGGTGCTCTTGCCGGCGTTGGTGTAGCCGACCAGGCAGAGCGTGAAGTAATCGCTTCGGGCCTGCACCTCGCGCAACTTTCGGTCGTCGATTCGCGCCAACTGCTCCTTGAGGAAAGTCACGCGCTTCTGAACGAGACGCCGGTCGATTTCAATCTGGCGCTCACCCGGGCCGCGCGTGCCGATGCCGCCTACCGCACCGGCGGCCGTTCCAGCGCCGCCCGCGATGCGCTCAAGGTGAGTCCACATGCCTCGAAGCCGGGGCGCCGTGTATTCGAGCTGCGCGAGCTCGACCTGGAGCCTCGCGGCGTGCGTCTGCGCCCGGCTGGCGAAGATGTCGAGAATGAGTTCGGTTCGATCGATGACGCGCCGACTGGTGATCTTCTCGATCTCGCGAATCTGCGAGGGCGAGAGATCGTTGTCGAAGATGATGATATCGGCCTCTTTTTCGGCCGCGTACTCGGCGAGCTCAATCGCTTTACCGCTGCCGATATAGGTGGCCGCGCAGGGCCCGGAACGTTTTTGAATCGTACGCCCCACCACTTCGGCCCCCGCCGCCTTGGCCAGTCCGACCAGTTCGGCCAGTGGATCGTACCGCGTCGCGCCGGAATCCTGACCCGGCAGAATCAACCCGACGAGAACCGCCTTCTCCGATTTCACGCCGTTTGGATTGAGCTTCTTGTCTTTCAAGGGTCTCCGGTCGATTCAAAACGGCTATCGTGAGCCTGTTTCCACCCCAGTTTCGCCACATTCTAGGAGCGGCGGGCGCAACCGGTCAATCGTTCTCAGCGGCGCGGCTTACCGGCGCGCTGTGATCACCACCCCCAACCGAACTGATGTCGAAAAATTGAATTGTCTCACGGTTTGTCTTTCAACTGCCCGCCGCCGCGAACCGACCTAAGGCTGTGCAGAGGTCCGTTCACCTCAGAGAGGCATTCGACACGAGGTTTCCGATATGCTCGACTACCACGCCGCCAGTGATCGAGCCGTTCGATTCGCCATCAAGACCGGCGACATGCCGAACCTCCACCTGATCCACGCACTTCAGCGACATGAGGGTTTCGAAGCCTGCTTCGGCAGGGAGACGCAAGTCTGCGAACGAACCCATTGCCGGTGGCATTCCGAGTGCATGGCGCTCGTTCGGTTTGATCCGGATGGTCGATCGCCGGCCATAAGCCAAGACCAGGCGCCCCACGGCTCGAAGTCGGTGCCGATGGAGGTTCTCGGAATTCCGGCAATGACGCCGCCCGAGGGTGAAAAGGTGGTGACGCTCACCGTCCAAACGAATCCGGGGCGGGACACCGCGTCATATCAGCAGACGATCAGTCATTCGTAGCCAATGACGGCGCCGCAATGCCTCGATTCGCGGCGCGCCCGACGGCCGGATTTCCCAACTGACCGCATGCGCCCATCGCGAAACGTCCCTTTGTGTTTCGACGAAAGGTCAACTGCCCGCGCCCCATCAGCGCGAGTTGAAACGCGTCGACTGTCGAATCATCGGGCGTTTCAAACGAAATACCGTCGATCGGATTCCAGGGAATGAGATTCACGCACGTCGGCAGACCGTCGAGATAGTCCGCCAGCTCGGCGGCATGCTCCAGGCGATCATTCACGCCGCGAATAAGAACGTACTCGATGAGAACATGGCCGCCCGCCCGCACGGGGTATGACGCGATGGCGTCACGCAGCATCTCCATCGGCTCGGTGCGATTGATGGGCATGATCCGGCTGCGCACCTCGTCGTTAGAGGCGTTCAGCGAGACGGCAAGTCCCAGTCTTCTCCAGCCAAGACTCGCGAGCCGGCGAATGCCCGCGCACTTGCCGACGGTGGACACCGTGATGCGGCGGCGCGCGATCTGGTATTTTCGATCAGTATGAAACGTTTCGATCGCCGGAATGACCTGATCGAGGTTGTCCATGGGCTCACCCATGCCCATGAACACGATGTTCCGAATCTGCGCGCCGAACACCTCCCGGGCGGCATCCGCCTGGGCAAGGATTTCGGAGAGCGTCAGATTTCGCACGAGGCCCATTCGCGCCGTCTGACAGAACATGCACCCGCGGGCGCAACCAACCTGGGTACTGACGCAGAGCGTGCGCCAGGTGTTTTCGCGCGCCCCCATGGGGATGATGACGCTTTCGATTTCGTAGCCGTCGTGCGTCATCAGGCAAAACTTGATCGTTTCCCCGTCAATGACGCGGCGCGATACGGGAAACCCCGAATGGGGCGTGACCGTGGCATCCATTTTCAGCGAAATCGTTGCCATTATTCATTCAAAGCTGATTGACACTCCTGCGATGACTACTAGGATATCGGATGCCGTCGGCAGGGGCGAGCAGCCGACGTATGACGACGGCAAAGAGGTGGGAGCAGGATAGAATATTCTACACAGAGCAGGGCGTTGCAAGCCTGCGGCTGAAGGCCGCTTGGGGCATCTTGACGCGGTAGGGGCGAAATGCTACAAAACATCGCTCGCCGCGCGCAAGCTCGGCGTTATCGGCCGCGTACCCAAGTGGCTCAAGGGGACGGATTGCAAATCCGTTATTCGCCGGTTCGAATCCGGCCGCGGCCTTCCGCTTGCAGACCGATCGGTCAAGCCGATCCCCGTCCGGCGCCTGCCACTCTACCTGTCAGATAGTCACGCCACGGTAAAGCCATGGCCTTCCACACTTGAGTACCGTCCTGCGAGTCAACCTCGTAATCGGAAGCGAGCAATAACAGGATGATTCAAACGTTGAAGAGGGAAGGCCCAAGGAACCGTAAGATGGCGAAGAAGGCGGGAAAGAACCACAGGAACAACCATCCAAAACCCGCGTTTGACAACATCCCGAATGCAGAGCTGGATGTGTTGAGCTGCGTTTGGCGCGAAGGTCCGGTGACGGCCAAGCGTATCCGCGAGATGATGCTCAAGACCCGCCCCATGGCCCATGGCTCGGTCGTGACACTCTTGACCAGACTGGAAGCCAAGGGACTGGTCACGCGCGAGAAGGGCGCCGTCGGCAAGGCATTCGTTTTCAGAGCCAAGACTGCCGCGGAGCCGACATATCGCCGGCTGACGCGCGAATTCCTCCATCGCGTCTTTGCGGGTGACCTCGCCGAAATGTTCGCTGCCATGGTGGATGCAGAACCGCCGTCACCGCAACACCTCCTCGCAATTCAGAAACAACTCGTGCTGGTCAAGTCGCGGCTTCGAAAGAAAGCGCGTCGTTGATCCGGACGCCGTTCGCCCGATGTCATCGCTTAATAGGACTTCCAAAGCCCGTCGGCGGCCGTGGCGCGACGCGAGACAGACAGGCCGCGCTCCAAGGGCCGGCTGCTTCGGCCTTCCACCCTCCCCTGCCTTGACGATCGGCCTTTCCTGATTACGCTCGAACCTACGTTGGTCAGTCATTGAAGGCGGGCGAGCCTGGAGAGTCATCAACGTGCCAGAGCCATCGACAAATGACGCCGGGAAGGCAGCCCCCGAGATCCTTCCCACCCGCGAAGGATACGATCGCTGGTCTGAACTGTACGACGTCGACGAGAATCCGCTGATCCACCTCGAAACGCCGGTGGTTCGAAGGCTGCTCGGCGACGTGACGGGCATGAACCTGCTCGACGTCGGCTGCGGTACCGGCCGATGGAGCCATCAACTGGCCGGCGCGGGGGCGAAGGTCACCGCCTTTGATTTCTCCGAGGGCATGCTCCAGAAGGCACGGGCGAAGAACGACGCCAACCCCGTTCATTTCATCCAGCATGATGTCGCCGATCCCTTCCCTTTCGCCGACGCGACGTTTGATCGCCTCACCTGTTGTCTCGTCATCGATCATGTGGCCGACCTGATTCGCCTCTTTTCCGAGATGCGCCGGGTCTGTCGCCCCGAAGGTTGCATCGTCGTCTCCTCGATGCATCCGGCCATGATGCTCAAGGGCACGCAGGCCCGATTCCACGACCCCGCGACGGGCCGAGAGATTCGGCCGAAGAGCGAACCACACCAGCTCTGCGACTATGTCAACGCCATCAGGCGAGGCGGCCTGCGAATCGAAACAATGGAGGAGCATCTCGTCGACGACGAACTCGCGGGCCGTGTTCCGAGGGCGATGAAATATCTCCATTGGCCGATGCTGGTGGCGTTCAAGCTGCGGCCAGAGACATTCCTGTCATAGTCCGCAGCACGCGCTGCTCCGGATCCGCCCAACAGATATCTGGCTGTCGTAGCCGGCGCGTCGTACAATCGCGAAGAACCTGCGGCTCTGCACGAGCAACCAAACGGGCGCATCGCGCAAGCGACGGAAAGGAACGCCAGAGATGATCGATCCGAACAATGTCCTCCTTCAGTGCCCCAACGGCCATGAATTGCAGGCCGCCCGCGCGGACATTCACCAGGACCTTGCCTGCCCGGTGTGCAGTGTCGTCTTCACGCCACAAGTTCCCCGGGACCCTGTTCCGGGGCCGTTCAACTCGGCCCAATCCTCAGTGGCGATGCAATACGCAGTCCGCGGGGCGATCGGCGGCCGGGCGGCCTACCCGGGCTACACCGGCTGGATGATCGTCTTGTGGATTGTGGGCGCTTTGATGCTGGGTGCGTTGACGATCTATTCTGCGCTGGTTCAGGAAGACTATGACCCGGCGAAACCGTCCACCGGCATGTTGGCGGGCGCTCTCGGCGTCCTGTGTCTGGGACTCCCCGCGGCGATCGCGGCGATCGTCTTGAATCTCATCTGGATTCACCGAGTTCACAAAGATGCTGAAGCATACGGCGGCTACAACGGCATTTCGCCGGGAATGGCCCTTGGAATCAGCTTCATCCCGATCGCCAACCTCATCTGGATCGCCTGGACGCTTCACAAGCTCGGCCAGTTTTCCTCGGAGGGAGAGCGACAGTCTGATCCCGCGGCGATGCGCGGCGCCCACGCGGCGCGGACGTGCCTGATCGTGGCCGTGGTATTGACGGCGATCATCTGCATTACAACCAGCATCATGTTTGTTTCAAGCAACCATGCATTGAAGGAAGCGCAGGCCGAGGGCCTCAAGCTCGGCACCCCTGAATACGCGCGGCGAATTCAGGAGTTGACCGCGTTTCCTCCGGCCATCACGATCGGAGATATGCTCATTCGGATGCTGTCGGTCCTGGTTTACTTGTACACCGTTCGCGCGGTTGAGACCTCTCTCTATACGAAGCTAGGCGCGATTCCGAGAAACTGATGCTCGGTTTAACTATATCTCACGCGAGAGTCGGCCCCTTGCCATCGACCGATGAGCCCGCATTCCGTCGCCGACTACTCTCTTGCATCCATTGCTCGCCGATATTGCTCAAGTCTGCGCTCCGCCGCCTTCGTTTCGACGGCATCCTTACCCTGCTGGACGAGTAGAAGTTCTGCGCTCCGAAGCAAGAGCGGACCCGACGCCTCTATCCGGCCCAATTCCATCAGGCAGCCGCCCATCGCGCTTTCGATCAGTGCCGTCCGCCAGTCATCTTCTCCCCGCGACGAGCGGCTGATTTCGAGCGACTCCTCATAAAGCGGAAGCGCCCCCGCCGCGTTACCGTCCAGAATCATTAAATCCGCGAGCAGGCAAAGCGAATCCGACAAATCCGCATGGCCGGGCGTGACTTTCCCCTCAGCGACCAGACGCCGGCGCATGTCCAGCGCCGCCCGGCATTCCGCCTCAGACTCGCCGAGACGCTGCTGCGCCCTGAGGGTCAGCGCCAGGCTGTGCAGCGCTTTGGCGATGAAGACATGCTCCTCCCCGAGCCCCTGCCGCAGGATGGCGATCACCTTACGAAAATACCGCTCCGCCTCTTCATACTCGCCGAGGTCATAAAGCAGCTTGGCGTAGTTGTTGTACGACTTCTGAATATCCGGATGCACTTCGCCCAGCGCTTCAAGACGAATCTGCATGCTCTCAAGGTAGTAGGTCTTCGCCTGATCGAGCCGACGCTCTTCGCGGGCCAGCGCGCCGAGGTTGTTCAGGGTTTCGGCCACGTTGAGCCTGGCGTCACGTAGAAGTTCGGGCTTCACGCCGGAAGCCTGCTGAAGTTCACTGAGAATCGCCTGACGCTGGGAGAGCGCGTCGAGATACAACTCCCGCGCATTCGCCAGTTTGCCGCCCGTCTTCATGACCAGGCCGAGATTGTTAAGGTTGACCGCGATCCGTTCATTCGGCGGCCCCTGCCTTGCACGCTCGGCCTCCGCGCCGCGACGAAAGATCGACTCGGCCTCCTCGCGCTCGCCGCGCAGGAAACAGTTCTCGCCCAGCATGCGCTGCGTCTCGAGCGTTTCGGGGTGCGTCTCGCCAAGGAGCTCCGTCCGAATTCTCAGCGCCTCGCGAAACTGGCCGTCCGCGTTCATGTAGTCATTAAAGCTCTTGAAAATGTTCCCCAGCGTGTGCCGCATCGACGCCGCCACCAGCGGTTCGTCGCCGAGATCGCGGTCTACGCTCTTGGCAGCCTCGCCGATCAGATCATAGACCCGGGTATCGCGCGATCCGAACTGCCACGGGTCGCTCGACATGTAAAACTTCACGAGGTTGTCATTCAGCCGCCGAATTCGCCGCGTCTCGCGGGCCGCGTCGAAGTACATCCAGAATCCCGCGCCGACGATCGACAGTACCAGCGCCGCGCCCAGTGCGGCCGGCACCCGGTGGCGCGACACGAGCTTCTTAAGCTGATAGATCGTGCTCGCCGGCCGTGCGAGGATCGGATGCCCGCCGAGGTAGCGGCGAAGGTCCTCCGCCAGCGCCGCCACGCCCGCATATCGCCGGTCGGCCTCCTTCTCCAGCGCCTTCATCGTGATCACTGACAAGTCCGAAGGCACATGATCCATCACCCTGGCAGGCGGCGTCGGCGTCTGTTCGCATATCACTTTCACCGCCGCGACGACGGACAGCCGACTGACGTCATACGGAAGATGACCCGTCAGGATTTCGTAGAGCATGACGCCGAGTGAATACAAGTCCGTTCGAACATCGACCGCGTCGGTCAGCCCCTGCGCCTGCTCGGGGCTCATGTAAGGCAGCGTGCCCATGAGTCGCCCCGATGCGGTGTTGATCGTCGGCACGGTTCCATCGCGCTCCGCGGCGCGGGCCAGGCCGAAGTCGAGCACCTTGGGCCGCCCTTCCGCGGTGATCAACACATTGGACGGCTTGAGATCGCGATGAATGATGCCGCGCTGGTGCGCATAGCTGATGGCATCGCAGATCTCGCAGAAGAGTTGCACCCGGGTGCGAAGATCGTGCTGCGGCGAAATGCCGGCCTCATCCCGCTTGCGAAGATAGGCAAGCAGATCGATCCCCTCGACGAGTTCCATCGTGTAAAAGCTCTGGCCCTCGTCGGTGCGGCCGGCGTCGTGAATCGCGGCGATGCCGGGATGATTCAGCCGCGCCAGCGCCTGCATCTCCCGCTCGAACATCCGAATCTGGAGGTCGTCCGCATGCGCCCCGCCCAGGATCAGTTTCAGCGCGACGCGTCGCTGCGGCCGTTGCTGCTCGGCCTCGTAGACGACGCCCATCCCGCCTTGCGCGATGCGCCGGAGAATCTTGTAGCCCTGGATCGATTCGGGAATCTTGACGGTTTCCGGCTTGCGCGCGGTGATGCCGATCTGATTGAGCTCGCCGAGAATCCCGCGCATCTCGGCGACTTCGTCGCGGCAGGCCTCGCAGCCTGCAACATGCGCCTCGATGCCGGCGCAGTCCGCGGGGTCCGCCTCGTCGTGAACCCAGGCCCACAGCCGATCGCGCGCCATGTCGCAGTTCATGGACCCATCCTGCTGTACTTCGCCAGTTCGTCGCGAAGGTGATCCGATGCCCGCACCAGGCGCCCTTTCACCGTCGCCTCGGTGATGCCCAGCGCCTCGGCCATCTCCTCGCGCGAGAGCCCCTCGAAATGCTTGAGCACGAGTACGCTTCGGTATTCCTCGGGCATTGCCGTGATGATCTGCCTGAGCAGCTCCGCGCGTTCCTCGCGCGAGGCGCGCGTCTGCGGGCCGGACGTATCGCGCGGCGCATCGAATCCCGTCCGGATCGGCCGATTGTGCGTCGGGCTGCGCTGGTGGCGTCGAAGAATGTCCAGGCAGCGATTTCGGGCGACCTTGTAGAGCCATGGCCGCACCGCCCCCGTCGGATGCTCCTCGGCGGCCGACAGCTTGGCGAAGGTCTCCTGCGCGACGTCTTCGGCCAAAACCTCATCACCGAGGTACGAGGCACAAAATCGCCGGATCGCATCCCAGTATCGCTGCGTGAGCGAGTCCAGCGACGTTCGATCGCCGCTGCGAATTCCCTGCATCAGCTCTTCGTCCGTCACGCGCCGCTCCCGGTCCCCCGGCGAATAGATCCCTTGGCGCCGCCCCGCCGTCGCGAATGGACGCGGGAAGGCTGCTGATTGTTCCGATACCCGCATTCTACGGCCAATTCGCCGATTGACGCGAGATTATCGGAAAATTCGCGGTCCGCGAGTCGTCGCCATTCGTGAAAGGGATGGCAGCACGATTTCAATGGCTCGGGAGCGAATCGCGCCGATTCGTGCCGGAATGAGTCGGCCTCAAATCCCGCACTTCCCGGCGGCTCCCGTTCGTGAAGCCTCCCCCGCGAGCGTCTGAATGACGTGCGAGGCGTTCGATGCTCGCGTGGTCCCCTGGAGCGTCGCCGCAGAATCCGCGGCGACGCTCCTTTTTTCGTA
>CALLKH010000018.1 GCA_938008425.1 uncultured Planctomycetaceae bacterium
CATCGTTGGTGTGTTGACGCTTTACTCCATGCTGAAGATCTGGAATGAGGCCTTCTGGAAGACGCCAGTTATGGCCGCACCCGCCCCAGAGCCCACCGGCTCATTCAAGGCGCAGTACGCCGCCATTCAGAAAGAAATTCGCCCTGTGATCGATCAGGTCTGCGAATCGCAGTTCTTCATTGGCGGCCCCGAAGTCACCGCCTGCGAGGAGGAAGTGGCCGCGTACTCCGGCTGCAAGTACGGCATCGGCATGAGCTCCGGCACCGATGCGCTTCTCTGCGGCATGATGGCGCTCGGCATCGGCCCGGGTGATGAAGTCATCGTTCCCAGCTTCACCTTCTTCGCCACCGGCGGATGCGTCGCCCGACTCGGCGCGACGCCAGTTTTCGTCGATGTCGATCCCGACACGTTCAACACGACGGCCGCCCTGATCGAGCCGCATCTGACCGAGCGCACGAAGCTGATCATCCCCGTGCATCTCTTCGGCCAGTGCGCCGACATGAGCGGCATCATGGCGCTCGCCAACAAGCGCGGCATCCCGGTCATGGAAGACTCGGCCCAGAGCATCGGCTCGACCCATCACGGCAAGAAGGCGTGCAGCATGGGCCTGACCGGCACGCTTTCGTTCTTCCCCAGCAAGAATCTCGGCTGCTTCGGCGACGGCGGCATGATCGTCACCAACGACAAAGAATACGCCGAGCGCTGCACGCTCATGCGAAACCACGGCGCCCAGCCGAAGTACTATCACAAGTTTGTCGGCGGCAACTTCCGGCTCGACGCCCTTCAGGCCGCCATCGTCCGCGTCAAACTCCGCCACCTCGACAACTGGTCGAACGGCCGACGCGAGAATGCGAAGCGATACGACGAGATGTTCGCCGGGTCGGTGGTGAAGACGCCCAAGGTGCTCACGGAGAATGGATCGATCTACAACCAGTATGTCATCTCCGTGCCGAAGCGCGACGAGCTCAAGAAGCATCTGACCGACGAGGGCGTCGGAACCGAAATCTACTATCCGCTCCCGCTTCATGTGCAGGAATGCTTCGCCTACCTCGGTGGAAAGAAGGGTCAGCTTCCCAACTGCGAAAAGGCGGCGAACGACGTCCTCGCGATTCCCATTTTCCCCGAACTGACGGCGTCGCAGCAGGAACGCATCGTGGCGACGATCCGCGCGTTCTACGGCGAGCGGGCCTGATTCGCCCGACAGTAACGCCTGCGGGGCGAATCCGGTGATCGAACTTCTCTACGCATCGCTCCTGCCGCTCGTCGCCGGGTTCGTGGTTGCGCTCGCATTGGGACCGGTCGTTCGCCGGGCCGCGATTCGGTTCGATCTGTACGACCGGCCCGACGGCGGGCTCAAGCCCCACCAGAAGCCAATTCCCTACCTCGGCGGGCTGGCGATTTTCTTCGGGTGGATCGCCTCGATTGTCGCAACGGCCTGCAGTCGTGACATCGCCATGACGCCCCTTCTCTGGCTCGCCGGCGGCGGCGCGATCCTGATGCTGACCGGCCTCATCGATGACATTCGACATCTGCCGCCCAAGGTGCGGCTGCTGATTCAAGCCGGTGTCGCCGCGCTGCTGCTCTACGGCCAGATCGGAGATCGTTCGCTGGCCGGCCTGATCGCCCCGCTTCTGCCCGACTTCGATCCCGGCGCAATCCCTGTGCTCGGCCTTCGTGCCGCGACCTTTGCCTTTTGTGCCCTCGTCATCGCCGGCGCCTCCAACTCGACCAATCTGATCGACGGCATGGACGGGCTCTGTGCGGGTGTCATGGCCGTCGCGTCGCTTGGTTTCATCGGCCTGGTGGCGGCGCTGGCCGACGATCACAACGTCTCCGCCACGGGAGGCACGCTGATCGTGACGCTCGCGGTCGCCGCGCTCGGTGCGTGCCTTGCGTTTCTCGTCTTCAATTTCAATCCAGCGTCGATGTTCATGGGCGACAGCGGCTCGCTGCTTCTCGGCTACAGCGCGGCCACCGTCATCATACTCTTTGCGGAACACGCATCGTGGCGGGGGCTCGTCGCCGCTGCGTTTGTCTTCGGCTTTCCGATCTTCGATACCGCGCTGGCCGTCGGGCGACGGGCACTGAACAAAAAGCCGCTCTTCGTGGGCGATCGCAGCCACTTCTATGACCAGATCCGCGATCGCGGCTGCTCCATCAAACAGACCGTTCTTATCTGCTACGCCGTCGCTGCCGCGTTTGCGGTGCTCGGTGTCGCGCTGTCGTGGGCTTCGAATCTCGTATTGGCCTGCGTCGCGATCGGCATCCCAGTCGCAGCCGCCGTCGCCTGCCGACAGTTCGGCCTGCTCCGCGTCGATGACACCGGGCGATCGAGCTCACAACCGAACTAGGCCAATTCCTGCCCGGTCGCCCCTTTCAGTTTGTCGGGTCCGATATTACAATGTCCTGTGATGGATCATGACCGCGATACTGTTCTACGCGAGGGGCCACCGGCGAAAGGACCCGAAGCCGTGATCACCAAGACCAACGCCGTCAAGCGAAAGCTCGCGGAAAACCAGAGACGGGTCAAAGACCGGATCGAACAAGCCTGCGCGAAAGCCCGCCGCGATCCGAAGACCGTCAAGCTGGTGGCCGTCACCAAGTACGTCGAGCTCGACATCGTCCGCCACGCCCTCGACCTTGGCATCCTCGACATCGGCGAGAGCCGGCCCCAGCAGCTCAACCAGCGCGCCGGCATGATGCACGAGTTCATCGAACGCAAAAGCGTTCTCAGCGGCCGGCGCGAGGCGCCCGGTCCGCGGCCGCGCTGGCACATGATCGGCCACCTTCAGCGCAACAAGGTCAAGCTCGTTCTGCCCTGGGTCGAGCTCATCCACAGTGTCGACAGCCTGCGCCTCGCCGAGGATCTTCACGAACAGGCCAAGAAACTTGGCCGCACCGTCGATGTTCTGCTTCAGGTCAATACCAGCGGCGAGAAAAGCAAGTACGGCGTCGCCGTCGGCGCGGTGCCGCACTTGATGGAGCATTTCACCGAGTGGCCGAACATTCGACTCTGCGGCCTGATGACGATGGCGCCACTCGATTGCACGCCGGTCGAGCTGCGGCTGTACTTCGACCGCCTGCGAGATGTCTTCGACGATCTCAAGGGTGAAAAGACGATGGGGGCGCACTTCAAAGAGATCTCGATGGGCATGAGCAGTGACTTCGAAACGGCCATCGAGGCCGGGGCCACCATCGTGCGAATCGGCAGCGCCCTGTTCGAGGGGCTGACCATTTCAAACGCTCAGGACGAGGACGGCCACGAGGACGCGCCTTGAACCCGCTCGACCGCGATCCCTTCGAAATCTGGCGGCTTCTTCTGTCCACCAGTTGCTCCATTTACGCGATCATCATCACCATTCGCTCCCTGATGTTCCTCGCAGGCATGATCGACACAGGCGACAAGCACGCCAAACTGGTTCGAAACTACGTCGTCGTGCATCTGCTTCGTCTGCGAAGCGGTCGATTCAAGCGGGAGCTGTCGGGAATCGGTTTATACTCAATCCTACTGATTGTTCTGCTGTTCCTTCACTAGGCCCCCTCTCGTCGGCCGGAATTGACGCTTTGACGCCCTCTTGGTGTCGGCTTCGCGCATCCCCGCTTCGCGAATAAGATAGCCTGCACCCACAACCCATCCGGGCAGTTGAAAGAACACCGGAGAATCACTCGGACCGAGCCGATCCCTCATGAACCAACTCATCAGTATTCTGATTGTCCTGAACGGAATCGTGCTCGCGGTTTGGATCCTCCGGATCTTTGTGCTCGCCATGGCCGAGCGCATCCTGAAGCCGCTCCGGGCGAACATGTACCCCGACGCAGGCGATGAACTTCCCTCCGTCTCCATGCTCGTCGCTGCGAAGGAGGAAGAGGACAACATCGAGGCCTGCATCCGGTCGGTCGCCGCACAGGACTACCCGAATCTTCAGATCGTGGCCGTCAACGATCGCAGCGACGACGCCACGGGGCCGATTCTCGATCGGCTGGCCGCCGAACACCCGCGCCTGACGGTGCGCCATGTCACCCAGCTTCGCGAAGGCTGGTTCGGCAAGAACAACGCCATGCGCGAGGGCGTCGAGGCGGCCGAAGGCGAATGGCTCTGCTTCACCGACGCCGATTGCATTCAGATTTCACCCCGATCCGTACGAATCGCGATGCGCTACGCGCTGGAGAAGAACGCCGATTTTCTCTCCGTGCTGCCGTCGCATGAGGCGCATTCGTTCTGGGAAAAAACCGTGCAGCCCGCGTGCAGCGCCGTGATGATTCTCTGGTTCAGCCCGCTCATCGTGAACAACCCGAAGCGCAAGACGGCTTACGCCAACGGCGCCTTCATGCTCATGAAGCGATCGTGCTACGAAGCCATCGGCGGCCACGACCGCGTCCGCGATCAGATCAATGAAGACATGCACATGGCCCGCATCGCCAAGGGCGAAGGGCAGCGGCTCGTCGTCGTCGGGAATCACGACCTCTACAGCGTACGAATGTACGGCACGCTCAGCCAGATCTGGCGCGGCTGGACGCGAATCTTCTGCGGATCGTTCACCTCGCTGAAGCGCCTGTGGGTGGCCGCCGGGTTCGTCGCATTCTTCACCTTCCTGCCCTGGCTCTCGTTCATTTTCGCCGCGATCGCCGACGGCCTCACCGCCGAAAGGGCCGACATCGAGTCGCTGAAGTACACCTCGCTCGGCGCCTGTGCCGCCCAGCTGGCGACGATGAGCCTCTTTTACGCCATCAGCCGTGTGGGATTCCTGTACGGCCTGACGTATCCCATCGGCGCGCTGCTGAGCATGGGCACCCTGCTCAACGCGATCCGCTGCGCTTCAGGGTTCGGTGCCATCAAGTGGCGCGGCACGACCTACCGCGACGGGGCCATTGCGCAGAGCGCGAAGGCGGCTTAGGCTGCATTCATCCATGCATTGATCGTCGAGTTTCCGGTTGTCTCAACCCAGGAGCGCATCATCCGGCAACGGCGGCGCGGGAGACGTGCATAACGCGCCGCTAAACACGCTGGATACAAATGGCATCGGTTCCGACATCTGTTCATACGGAATTTCAACCGGCGGCTCATCCGGTTGCCGGATCAGGAGACACCGCTCCTTACTGAGAAGCACGATGGACGCGGACCGCAGGTCGATGCGCCGGGGCAATCGAACCCTGCCGCCGACGAATGAGCCGACCATGATGTCCATCCGACCCGGGCTGATTCGATAATAGGTCGGTCGGCACCGTCCGATGAGCCAGTAGATCAGCACGACCGTCGGGAATGCCAGGCCACCCGCCATGCTGGTCTTCCAGGGGATGAACATGGATGTGACGAAAACGAGCACGAACGCAACTGGAAACAGAGTCCATGTTCGCACCTTCGATGAATGCACCTCGATGATGACCGGCTCAAAGGCCTCATGGGTCAATTCCGCGAGCGCCGAGAGCACAACGCGGTTTCCCCTGGCGATCAGTCGCGCGTCCCGGAGTTCACGATCGCTCGAAAGCGGAACGCCACGCAGGGATGTGCGATCTCGAATGAACCAGCGACGAATCAGTGCGCCGAGAAACGCAACCGAGATGCCAAAACACAACCATGGCATCAGGCGCCCTTTTCCGAGATATCGACCAAGCTGATCCAAGACGAGCAATGCCGCAAACGCGAATGCAAAGCTCACCACGGGACTGGTCGTTCGCGCCCGAATCGAGGGGGCGCGTACCTCCAACACGAAATGCAATCGATCAACCGCTGTGACAGGCCTATCGGCGGGCGCGTCGGCATTCTCGATGGGGGCTTCCACGTCATCATCCGGCCGCGCAGCGTCCTGATGGGACCGCAACGACAGTTCGCCTTGACCTTCTCCGACCCGATTCATCTGTCTTCCATTTCAACGCCAGTGCGAATCGCATCACCCCAGGAGCGCATCATCCGGCAACGGCGGTGCAGCGGATGTGCAGAGAGCGCCGCGGAAGACTGCCGTGACAAATGCCAGCGGCTCGGAGGTACCGTTAAACGGAATCGAATCTTTACGGCCATCGGTCGACTCAATCTCCAGAATCTGTCTTTGGCCCCTCAGGCGCAGCTTGGCGGTCCTCAGATCGATCCGCTGCTCAACTCGTAGACTCCTGCCGAACAGCGAAGCCATCATCACATCGATCCGCCCCGGCACGACGCGATAATATCTCGGCAGGATTCGAGTCCAGATCACCATGCCAATCAGCGTGCAGCCCATTCCAATCCAAATGGCCGAAACCCAGTACTTCGGAGGGCTCAGACCGACCGCTAGTACAACAAATGATATGAATACCAGGATAAATGTCCGGTCGGGGTTGCGCGGAAACCGCACGTGAACGATAACAGGCTCGAATTGCTGATTGGTGAGATCGCCTAACTGTGAGAGTAAAACACTACCACCTTGTGCGATGAGCCGCGCCGATGAAAGTTCGTCGGTACTCGAGGCCCGGGGGACCGGCAAATCGCAGGGACTTGATTGCCGATCATGTCGAATGATCGATCGCAGGCTGAGATGACCGACCAGAATGATGAAACCGAGCAGCAAGGCTACCAACACGGGACCGGTAAGAGAGGACGAGAATAGCAGGACCAGCGGCAAGGTCGCAGTGAACACTGAAACAAAAATGAGGCCCGTGACCATGCTCGGGGGACGGTTCCAGATAAGAGTCTGCTTCTTCTCCTGCACAAAATGCAGGCGTTCGGGATCATCACCGGCGCCGCGGCATGCGACGGCGCCGTCGATCGCCGGCCCGCCGATCATCATGCGACTGTCGTGATTGACCCGGCTCTCCGGCCCCATCAAACTCGCTCCGCGATTCGCCCGCTTCGCGCTGCAAGCGTCGCCTACGGCGAACCGACGATACCCTCCGCTGCCAGCGTGCCCTCGCCCGTCTTCATATCGTAGCAGAACACCGCCGCCGTCGTCGCGGGCTCGCCCGGCTTTTCCAGGACCACGGTGAGCCTGTCGCCCTCGATGTGCAGGTTCGCCAGCTCATGGCCCGGGGGCGTGATCGGCCGCATCGACCGCGACGCGAGGTCATACAGATAGAGCCGCGACGGGTCACGGCTCGTGATGCGGCCGTCGCCGTCGGCGTCGTCCACCCGCGCGGGCAGAAGCAGCCGACCCGCGAAACGCAGCACGTAGCCCTCGCGCGAGCCGCTTCGGATCTGGTTTTCCTCGCCGATCGCCCCGCCGCCCGCGCGCGTGAGCGAACACTGCCACTCCCCCAGCACCACCGGGTGGTCGAAGACATGAAACGGCTCGCGCTTTTCGAGATCGACCACGACGAGATTGACGAACTGGTACGCGCCGTAGATCTTCGAGTACGAAAGACCGTACCACGAAAAGCCGTCGACGTACGAACCCGCGTACGACGACTTGAGGGCCTTGTCGCGCGGCGAGACGGGGATGATCAGGTATCGGCCATCAACCAGATAGCTGCCGGTCGTCTCCAGGCGCGATTCAACCCTGGCGGCGTCAGTCTTACCGGCCTGCACAGAGGAGCCACCGTTTGACCGACCCGGCGACGTGCAACCCGTCACCGCGGCAATCGCCCCGACCAATATGAGAATCGCGAAATACCTTGAGCTTACATGGAGCATTGAATCCAATCCTTTGGAAGCGCTTCCGTCCCCCGCCCCGGCCTTCGGCACGGGATGGGGCACCCGCGCGTTCCCGCTGAAGCCCTCAGCCGCGGCAGCGGCGAAAGAATGTAGCCCATGGCGCGAGCCATGGGTTATGCCACGCGAATGACCCAGCCCCGGCAGGGGCGAAAGAAGTATGCCGGTCAGGCCGCGAGATTCCGAATGACTCCAGGGCGATCAACACCGTCCTGCCGTCCCCCACCCCGGCCTTCGGCAAGGGAAGGGGCACCCGCGCAATTACACCATGAGCGACTGAATCGCGTTGCGATTCCTGCGCGGATAATAGATGACGTTGTCAGCATCCTGGCACTTCGAGACATCCGCCAGCGGCGTCAGTCGACCGCGCGGCTTCTCCAGCACCTGGCACACGTCGTAGCCGTGGTCGCTGAGATAGGCGGTCAGCTCCTCGGGCGTGTATCCGAACGGCCCCGACGCGACGCGCGACACCTCCATCAGCCAGATCGGCGGATGCTGCGACTTCATCAGCGACGTCGCCCCCTTCAAGACCGCCAGTTCGCTTCCCTCCACATCCATCTTCACGAACTTCACGCCGCCGAGCTTCTTCTCGGCCACGTACGAATCCAGCGTGATGACCGGCACCTCGTGCTTTTCAGTCGGCTCGTCGTAATACGGCTTGAGCGACGCGCCGCCATGCTGCCTGGGGACGTGAATCGTCGCTGTTCCCGGCGCGCTGCCGAGGGCGACATTGTTCAGGAAGACTTCGTTGCCGACGCCGTTTTCCTTGCAGTTTCGCCGCAGCAGTTCCATCGTCGTCGGCGCGGCCTCGAAGGCATGCACCTGCCCCGAAGAGCCGACCAGCTTCGACATGAGCGTCGTGTACCAGCCGTAGTTGGCGCCGATGTCCATCACCGTGTCGCCGCGGCGCACGAGCGCCTTGGTCACGCACGTTTCCGCCGGATCGCGACGGGCGAGCATCATCAGCTTGAGAAACCACGCCTCGTGAACACTCTCCGTGAATTTCCGGCCGTCGTCGGTCTTCACCGTGACGCGCGTGCCGGGCGGCAGGCCGGGCAGCGCCTTCATTTCCACGAGCCGCGTGAGCCGCGTGACGCCGCGGGCGTCGGGAAATCGAGTCGTGTAGGCCCGCGCCATCGACAGGAACATTCGTGCGGCCACCGAATTCATGCATTACCCTCGAGCCGACTCGGCGCCGGCCTCGGCGCGACTTCGGTCCCATTTGAAAATCGTCTTCCGGCCGCCAGGCAACCGGAAGACGATATATGTCTCAAACTGCGCCCCGGGTCATCGGCCGGAGCCCTTCGCCACGGCCTCAGCCGGCCACCGCCTTCATGAACGCCGACACGCCGGCGCCCATGTCGAACTTGTAGCCCTGCTCCGCCAGCGTCCACTCCATCGCCGCGATCGCGCCGACGGTGTCCACCACGTCCACGTAGCCCATGTGATTCAGGCGAATCATCTTGCCCTTCAGCTCGCCCTGGCCCGCGGCGACGTGAATGCCGTACTTGCTGCGCATCGTCTTGCGCCAGACGTCGTCGGCCACGCCCGCGGGGATGTTCACGCCCGTCACGCTGTCCGACGGATCGGCCGCGAAGATGGTCATTCCGAGTGCCTGGCATGCGGCACGCGTCCCCTTCGCCAGCATGGCCGAGCGGGCCCAGATACCCTCCATCGTCTCGGCCTTGATCTGCCGGAGCGAATAGCGCAGCCCCTTGATGAGCTGGTTGTTCGGCGTCCAGGGAACGTCGTTGTCCTTCTGGCTCTTGCGATAGGCCTTAAAATCGTTGTAGAAGCACGGAGCGTCGTGCGATTCGATCCGCTCCCACGCCCGGTCGCTCACCGCGGCGAAGCCGAGCCCCGGCGGCAGCATCAGCGCCTTCTGCGAGCCCGTCACCGCCACGTCGATGCCCCACTCGTCCATCTTGAACGGCAGCGTGCCGATCGACGTGATGCCGTCCACCAGCGTCAGCGCACCGTGATCGCGGCAGACCTTGGCGATGCCCTGGGCTTCGCTCATCGCGCAGGTGCTCGTCTCGCTGTGAACGAAGATGACGGTCTTGACGTCTGAGTTCTTCTTGAGCTGGTCCGCGACGCCTTCGGCCTTGAAGCCGTGGCCGTACTCCTGGGTGTACTCGACGTGCGGCAGCTTGAACCGCTTGAGGATCTTCACCCATCGCTCGCCGAACTTGCCGGAGTGACAGACGAGCGTCTTCATGTCCGGCCGGCAGCAGCCGAGGATCGCGCCCTCCATGGCGGCCGTTCCGCTGCCGGTGAGCACGAGCGGCGGGGTCTTGGTCTGATAGACATAGGAGAGCAGCTCGGTGCACTCCTTGAACATCTCCTTGAATCCCGGTGTGCGGTGATGATCGAGCGGGTAGGCCATCTCGAGCAGGGCGTCGGGGCTGACCATCGTGGGTCCGGGGGTGAACAGTCGCAGCTTCATCATGGGTGCATCTCCTTGGGTCGTCGGCGCGGTGCAAGGTCGCGCGAAATCCGGTGCGGCCGGCCGGTGCGCCGCCGCATGGGGCATCATACCGCTGAAGGTGGCCGTGCGGGAGGCGCGCCGGGGGCGGCTTCGGCCCGCCGGGAAAGGCGAAATCGCCTGAGCCAGGCGTGGATGCAAAGGCCGATTCCACCGGCTGCGCCCGCGAAATAGGCGGCATTGTGGGATGCCAGATCGACGAGGAACCAGATCTGGTGGTCCGGCGGGATGCGGCCCTCCATCCAAGGGAAGACCTGAAGCGGCGCGGCCCGGCCGGTCGCGATGAGCCAGTATGCGAAGGCGCCGGCTGCGAACGCCAGAATGCCGCAGATCGCGAACATGACGGCGATCGCGGGAACAAGGTCACGTGCGGTTAGTTTCGGCCGTCGCCCGGCCCGTGCGCAGATCGAGAGCGGGATTCCGATGAGCAGCCCCACCCACCATGTCGCGATGACGCCCCAGACGAGGGCGAGAAGCGTGGGGCTGGTGGAATCGATGACTTTTGGATGGAAGACGGAGAAGTATTCGACGCAGAGACGGGCGGTGATTTGGTCGTGGATGAGGCCGTAGCTGATGGCTGAAACGATCGCGAGGAGGATGATTCGAAGCGACGCCATGACGCACACGCTACGTTCGCAGTTCAATATCGACAACCGCACGTGCGAGGACAGCGCGGGGTTCGGCTCTGGAACCCTTCACAGCGAGTATGAATGAATTGAACCACACCGCCCCCGCTGTCACCATCGTCCTGAATCGGCCAGTTCAAGGGGGATCCACTCAGAGAATGGTTTTGCTGACTGGAACAGGTCGCTCATGCCGCGCCATGATGCAATGTTCAGCCAGGCCAACGCCCACCACGAAATCACCCAGTGAAAGTCGAAGAGTTCCGACTTCGTTAAATCAGCGCAGCTCTCAAAGCTTTGATAGCCATTCACTCGGCCATGGCGGTCATACCATTTGCGCCACTCATTCACGCTCCATTTCCGCCGGAACTGGCCCGTA
>CALLKH010000019.1 GCA_938008425.1 uncultured Planctomycetaceae bacterium
CAACAGCGCCCGCGACATGTGCGACCTGTTCCTGCCGGAGGATGCGCCGATCGTCAAGACCAAGGGTCGCGATCGGGGGCAGAACATCACGCTCCGCGCCCAGGGCCGGCACAACCGCCACAAGGGCGTGCCCATGATTATCCTGGTCAATGAGTACAGCGCCAGCGCCAGCGAGATCGTATCCGGCGCGCTGAGCGGCCTGAAAGAGGCGTGCATCATCGGCACCCGAACCTTCGGCAAGGGCAGCGTTCAGAACCTGATTCCGATTCTCGACGCCCAGGCGTACCTGAAGCTGACCACGGCGCACTACTACGTTCCCGACGCCGATATGCCGGGCAATGATCCCTGGTACCTGCTCCACAAGAAGCCGGGCGCGAAGTCCTGGGGTGTCGAGCCGCACATCATCGTGAAGACCATCCCGCAGGAAACCGCCAAGATTCTGCGTCTGCGCCGCGAGCGCGACGTGCTGAAGGGCAAGGGGCAGAATGGCGAAATCCCCCGGGAGATTCTCGAGCGCAAGCCGACGAGCCAGCCCACCGACGAGGCTGACCCGATTCCCGAGGATCCCAATCCCGACGTCGATCCGCAGTTCATAACGGCCTTGAACGTCATGCGGATGAAGCTGATGAGCGAACAACCGTGGGCGTTGGCCCCCCGCACCAAGCGAACGGCCGTGAGCATCGCGAATCCGCCCAACCAGCCGACGCAGAAGTAATCGTCGCGCCGAATGTTGTCATACAAAAAAGCCCCGGACGTTTCGTCGTCCGGGGCTTTTTTTTGTTCCTGTCAAACTGGTCAGCGCTTCGAACTGCCGGTCAGTCCTGCAACTGCGGCTGGGCGAGGGAAATTTTCTCGACGTGGGCGATGAAGCCGTCGAGCATCGTCTCCCAACCCTGCATGGTCTCATCGATCTCGTAGCGAAGGATGTCGCCGAGCATGACATGGTCGCGCGACTGGATCGCATCGCGGATGTCGCGCAGACGGCCGTTGAGTTCGTTGAGCCAGTCCAGGATGTGACGCCCGCCGACCACCAGTCGATCAAAATCAACGCCGACGAGCGCGCCGCCCTGTACGACCGCCTCATGCACGTTGGACCAGGCGCCGACGCATTCCACAAGCCCGGTCATGGCTGCGTGAAGATCGCCGGCCGCGAGGGCGTCGGAGATCTGTTTCACCGTGGCGAAGGTCTCGGAGAGCAGCATCCGCGTCTGGCCGAGCGCTTCGAGGACGGCCTGATAAGGCGATCCGCTCAGCAGCTCGATCAATTGAAACTGGTCGACGGGTGACGCGAGCACGCCCTTGAGGCGCGCGGCATCGATCTCCTCGCCGTCGCAGTGGATGGACAGAATGAGTTGATCGGAGCCCGTCAGTCGAGTCTTTGCATAGTCGAGCACGTGCCCCACATTGGCGCCATCGGGCAGGGAGTCGCCCGAAAGAGTCTGGCCGTCAAGAGTGATTCGCATGAAGGACTCCGGTGGGTCTCCCCCCGGGTATGGCCGCGGGGCCGACGACGCGCAGGTCAGGCGGGCATCCTGATGAGCCCGAATAGCCACACGCAGGCGAGACCGATGCCCGCCGTGATGCAGGCGGCGGTCAGCATGAGCTCCCAGCGAAAACGCGAGGTCGGTTGTTTTCGAATTCCGTTGCCGAAGGGATCCTTCGGCATCCAAGTCAGTTTGGCAGGCACCAGAGCGCCGCTTCCGATTCGACGGGGCGCCGCGCCGGGACGACGCACGCCCAGCCTAGCGATCTCGCCGCGCGGCGGAAGTTCGGGCATCTGCATCGCCGACCGTGTCGCGGCGGTGATGACCGCGCCATCGGAGGCCGGCTCGGTCTCGGAAGACGACGCCGTCGTAGCTTGACCGTCGAGCGCCGCCACTTCGATGAGGTCGCCGTTCTCCCCCGGTTTGCCGAGGGGAATCAGCGGACGAAACGCCTGGTCCGCCGCGCAGTCGGCGGCGGGTTTGTTGAATGAGGGAATGGATCGCCTTGCGACCCGCGCCGGCAGGCGAATTGACAGCATCGCGAGATGCGCCGCCGGCGGCTGGCAGAGGATGATGTCCTCGGCCTCGCTGTGGTCGAAGGAGGATGAAACATAGTCGGCGATCGGACTGGACGCCGGTCGGTGTGTCTTAATCATGTCACTGGGGTCCGCATCATTGGCTTCGACGGGAACGAGATCAAGATCGTCAGCGTCTCGACTCTCGCATCCCAGGGGGTTACTCGGCGGCGTGATATCCGCCCGCCGGACACCTTCGAGCCCGCTGCGTTCAGCACCGACATCAACGGCGAAGTCCTCGCCGTCGAGATCCGGCAACCCTTCCGTGAACGAATCGCTTTCGCCGGCGGCCTGCGTCTCAGGGAAGTCTCTCAGACTCGACGCCCCATCTTGGCGTGCCAACGGTCGATCGGGTGAGTCAGCCCGGCTGACTCGCTCGGTGGTTGGGGTGTGGCTCATCCGGTGTGCCTCCCTGCCAACGAATTACGGTCGAAAGTGCGCGGCAATCCGTCGCCGCTAGGGGGATATCGGCGGAACCTGTTGCACAACTTTATCGGAACCGCCGCTGATAAGCTTATTATAGGTCTTTGCTTATCGCTGGGCGAACAGGGAAATTCCGCAATTTCGCACCCGACTCCAGACTCAAGCGCCCGCCGGGGTCCGCCGACCGAGGATGGGGCATAGACTGAAACACCCTCGTCGCGCGATGATGCGGCCGGCAGGAGCACAAGTGAACCATGGCACAGACTGTCGGAATCTCCATCCTGGGTTGTGGCGTCGTCGGCTCGGCCGTCGCGGAAATGCTGCTGACGAGGCAACAGGAGTTGGCCGCCCAGTCCGGCGTGAACATCGAAATCCGCAGCATCATTGTGCGAGACCCCGCCAAGGTCCGTTCCATCTCAATCCCGGCCGCCCTGCTCTCTACTGACGTCCAGCGCGCGATCGATGACCCCAAGACCTCTATCATGGTCGAACTGATCGGCGGAACCGACGCCGCGAAGGACGCGGTGCTTCAATCGCTTCGCAGGGGGAAGCACGTCGTGACCGCCAACAAGGCGCTGCTCGCGCTGCACGGCGAAGAGATCTTCAGCACAGCCCGCCAGAACAAGAAGTGTGTCGCCTTTGAAGCCGCGGTCGGCGGCGGCATTCCGCTGATCGAATCCGTTCGGCGGGGGCTTATCGCCAATGACATCGAAGCCGTCTACGGCATCCTCAATGGCACCTGCAACTACATCCTCGGTCGCATGCTCGATGAGGAGATCAGCTATGCCGAAGTGCTCGGCGACGCCCAGCGGCTGGGCTATGCCGAAACCGATCCGACGCTCGACGTTGAGGGCATCGACTCGGCGCACAAGCTGAACATCCTCGCCTCGATCGCGATGCGGCGATCGTGCAAATTCGACCAGATCGCCCACCGCGGCATCACTGAAATTGAAGTCACCGATCTCATCGTCGGACGCGAACTGGGCTACGTTTGCAAGCTATTGGCCGTCGCGCGCAACCATCCCGACGGCCTCGATCTCGCGGTTCAACCGACGTTCATTCTCACGAGCCACCCGCTGGCGAGCGTGCGCGGGCCGTTCAACGCCGTCAGTGTCTACAGCGACGCCGCCGGCCATACGCTCATCTACGGCCGCGGCGCGGGCGGCGGTCCGACGGCCAGCGCCGTGATCTCGGACATCATCGACGTGGCGCTCGGCAACGCCGCGCGAACGTTCGAGTCGTGCGCGGTGCTGCCCGATGTCACCCCGCCGGCCGTCTATCGAAATCGCGGCGACAACACCTCGTCGTACTACCTGCGAGTGGGGCTGATCGATCAGCCGGGCGGCATGGCCTCGGTGGCCAAGGCGCTGGGCGATGAGCGAATCAGCATCGCCTCGCTCGTTCAGCGGCGACGGCATGAATCACACGCCGAAGACGCAGTCCCCGTCGTGGTCGTCACGCACCCGACCGAGGAGCGGCGCATGGATGCGGCCATTCAGACGATCTGCCGGTTAAGCTCCGTGGTGGGAAAGGCGGTTTGCATCCCGATCATGGACGAGCACGTCGAAGCGAATGGCGTCGAAGGTTGAATTCACTTGCCTAACGATCTCTGCGTGCCATCATGCAGGCATAAACCGACGCCACTGCAACGGCGGCCGTTTCAATCCGCAGAACGGCGTCGGCAAGCCGGATGGGCGCCGCGCCGCTTTCGATCAGCAGACGCGATTCTTCGGCGGTGAACCCGCCTTCCGGACCGATGAAAACGACCGTATCCGCCGACTGACGTTCGGCATCGGTCGCGACCGTCAGGTAGTCTCCGATCGAGATGGCCTCTCCGGACGGATCTCCGAAGGCCAGCCTCGACGAAGCGGAATATTCTTGTACGACACGCGAGATCGAGACCGGGGACGCGATGTCCATCACCCGTGAACGTCCGCCCTGCTTGGCGGCCTCCGCGGCCTTTCGGCGCCAACGAACCAGCTTATTCTCGCCGGGCGACACCACGCTGCGCTCGGTCTCAATCCACTGTACAGCCGCCACGCCAAGTTCGGCGCATTTCTCGACCAGCCAGTCGGCGCGATCGCCTTTCGGTGTCGCCACTGCGAGAATGAGATCAATCTGATTCACTTTCGCATTCCGCACGCCTCCCGTTAATTCGACGTTGAACGCCCCTTCGGCGACTGAAGCAATCCGCCCGTCCACTTCGTTTCCGAGACCGTCAAAGAGAATTACCGGCGACGACGGCCCGAGGCGGAGCACCCGCAGTGCATGAATCGCTTCCGCACCCTCCACGTGGACCAGCGGTCCCGAGAGATCTGTCACCTGAAATCGGCGAGGTCGCAAGTGGGGTTCTCCGTGCGTCAGCGGCAGAGTTGCAGCGAATCAAGGCCTGAGAGAACTCTCTCAGTGCTAACTTTCGTTCGGGCGGCGATTTGCCGGCGCCCTTACGGGCTCAAGTGAGGCGCGTAATAGGCCGATAAGAAGGCAACACGTGCGTTCGCATTGCTCACACATCCTTCGAAGGCTAGCGGGATCGACACCGTGATGGAAGAGGCTTCCGATACCGCCGCGCCGAGCCGACCCGACGACCAACCGCCGGTGGACCTTGATCAGCTACTGGCTGAAGCAGAGGCGATTTCGCAGGAGATCGTCGATGGCCGATCGCTGGACGAGGAGACGACTGAGGAAGATCTGCGCCCCGCTGATGTAACCCAAAGCGAAGCTGATTCATCACCCGCCGAGGACTCAGCGTCGGACCAGGCCGATGATTCGCCGCCGGAATCTGATTCGTCCGCCTCAAAGGCGGCTCACGACCACGACACCGAAATAGGCGAGACAGCGGCGAACCTCCTCGAACACAACGATCACCCGGGAATCGAGAAGGCCCCACCGACCTCAGAGGACATCGATTCCGACGAGATGGCCGACGTGCTGGGCGATGTTGATCCGCTGGAGGCCGTGGAGCGCGTTGAGGCGGACGCCGAAGAACTGAACGATCTCCTGAACGATCCGGACGCGCCGAGAATCGAGGAGTTGGGCAACGTCGCCGCAGAGTCTGCCAGTGAGGAGTCCGATTCAAAGGCCGTTGAGCAGGCGGACCTGGAAGTCGATGTCCGACAGGAAGCGGCGGTCTTCAGTTCAAGCGCGAAGTTCGAGGATCCGGTCGAAACTGAGTCGGACGCATCAGCGTTGGAGACCGCGGAGGCCAAGCGCCTCGCCGGCGAGGAGGAAGAACCTGCACCGGCCGCCGAGGCTGCAATTCGGCCGCCCCGACGCCCCTTCAAGGTGGTCCTCAAGGCCGCCGCGCGATCGACCATCGGCGTGATCAAGCTGTGCGTGATCGGAATCGTCCATGCCGGATTTCGTACGATTGAAATCCTCGACTATCCGTTTCGAAACCTCTCGCCCTTTGCCAAGCAGATCATCGGCCTTGCCGGCTTCGTCACACTGGCGATGGGCGTCGCGGCCTGGTTTCTTCCCGGCCTGCTCACCTCGAATCCATTCGAGTCCATGGAATCCGGCATCGCGACGCAGTGACGGACCAAGGGCGCACGAATTCATGCGATGGATCGGTCTGTCAGAGCTTTGAAGTCGTTGAAATGGGTCGTGGGATATCAAGAAGAAGACAGGCCGTGCCGTCCGTGTGCCCCGATCTGCGACCAGGAAGGACAGCCCGGGTCGGCCGGATCACATCCCGTAGGTTTCGGGATCAAAATCCTTTTCGGTCAGCCCGATGTTGAAGCGGACGCCGCGATATTCATAC
>CALLKH010000020.1 GCA_938008425.1 uncultured Planctomycetaceae bacterium
TGCTATCTGCGTGCACTGATCAGGGCGAGAACCAACGGCGTGAAGGGACATGAAGAAATCGAAAGTTAGATCAGTTTCGTGATCCGGAGGCGGCAAAGACCGTTTGGCCCCGGAAAATTCAGGCGGGAGACCGTCGCAGCAGGATCTGACCGGACGATCGAAGGCCCTCCGCCCACGGGTGGCTGCATCAACATGGACTCCTTGAACGACAATCTGACCGCCGGCGAGATCACCCGGCTTCTGAGCGATTCGGCCGCGGGCGCCCTCGACGCCCGCGATCGCCTGATCGCCGTCGTCTACCAGGAACTGCACACCATGGCCCGGGCGAGAATGCGCGATGAACGACCGGGGCACACCCTCGGGGCCACCGCACTCGTAAGCGAAACCTATCTGCGACTCTTCCGTGTCGCGGGAGTGGATGGACCCGATCAACTGCCCTGGGCCGATCGGGCGGCGTTCTTCGGGGCAGCCGCGACGGCCATGCGCCGAATTCTCGTTGATCACGCCAGGGCGAAGGCGAGCCAGAAGCGCGGCGGTGATGCGGGACGGTCCGCAAGCCGGCGAATCGCCCTCGACGCCGTCGAGGTGGTGGAAACATTGTCTCCGGAAGAATTCCTGTCCCTCGACGAGGCGATTTCGCGCCTGGAGCAGATAGACGCCCGCGCCGCGCAAGTGGTTCGACTGCGCTTCTTCGCCGGTCAGGAAATTGCGGCGGTGGCGGAGTTGCTCAACGTGACCGATCGAACGATCAAAAGGGACTGGGAATTCGCACGGGCGTGGCTGATGCAGGCGCTCGACAGCGCCGAAACGGAATAATGCAAGATTCGAATCACACACCTGCGGCCGGCGCCCCGCCGATCAACTGGATCCGCGTGAAGGAGATCTTCTCGCAGGCCTCCGAAACGGCGCCGCCGAAACGGGCGGCGCTGCTCGAAGAGCTGTGCGGCAGCGATGCATTGATTCGACACCATGTCGAGGGACTGCTTCGCGCCCATTCCCGATCCGATTCCTTCATGACCGACGGCGACGATCAGGCTCGCGAGCCCGCGACTGCGGCCACGCCCGCGCCCGGTCGAATCGGCCCGTACGAACTGCTGGAGCGTCTCGGAGAAGGCGGCTTCGGCGTGGTGTACCGCGCGCGACAGGAGAGTCCGGTCGAACGGGAGGTGGCGATCAAACTCATTCGACCGGGGTTTGATTCTCCCGATCTTATCGCACGATTCAGCGCGGAGCGGCGCGTTCTGGCGAAAATGGACCACGCCGACATCGTGAAAGTCTTCGACGCCGGCGCGACGCCCGACGGCCGGCTGTTCATCGTGATGGAACTGGTGCGCGGCAAGACCATCGTCGAATACTGCCGGAGCCGATCGCTGAACATTCGGGCTCGCATCGGACTCTTCGCCCGCGTCTGCCGGGCGATTCACCATGCGCACCAGCGGGCCGTCATTCACCGCGATCTCAAGCCGTCCAATATTCTGGTTTCAGAGGAAGATGGTTTGGCGCGACCTCGAATCATCGACTTCGGCATCGCCCGGGCCATGACTGACGAAGACGCGGGCGACGAGAAGACCCGCCATGGTCACATTCTTGGCACCCCGAAGTACATCAGCCCCGAGCAGGCCGGCGCCGGCGCCGGCGTGGACATTCGATCAGACATCTATTCCCTCGGCGTGCTGCTGTGCGAGGTCTTGACGGGGCATGTGCCGCGCGATCCGAAAATCATGGGCATGCGGCCGCCGAAGGAAGCACCGGCCGAATCGCCGAGCCGGATTCTGAATCGAACCGGCGCCGATGGCAGCGATCTCCCCGAGCGGGCGGTCCTCGCAAAGCATCTTCGCGGCGATCTGGATCGCATCGTACTGAAGTGCGTTGCATGGGATGCGGGGCAGCGCTACGACTCGGCCGCTGCAATGGCGGACGATCTGGAGCGGTATCTTCGCGGCGAGCCGGTGCGGGCCGTTCCACCGAGCCGGGCGTATCTGCTGTCGCGATTTGTTCGACGGAACCGGTGGACCGTTTCATTGGGCGTTGCGGCGATGCTCTCGCTGGTGATCGGACTGGCGGCGGCGATCGTCGGGTTTCGACAGGCTGTCGAGGAGCGCGAGGAAGCGCGATCGGCGCGCCGTGAGGCCGATCGACAGACGCATCGGGCCGAATTCGTAACCTCGTTCCTGCTCGATGACATGCTGGGCTCGGCAGATCCGGCCGTCGCACAGGGGCACGATGTGACTGTTCGGGAGTTGCTTGATTTGGCGGCCGCCCGGGCGGATGAACGATTCGCGGCGGACCCGCAGCTTCGGCTGGATGTGTTGACGCGACTGGGTCGCGCGAACATGAAGCTGGAGTACTTCGAGAAGGCTTCATCGTTGATTCAAGAATCGCTGGCGCTGAGCATGCAACTGCTCGGTCCGGACGCCGCAAAGACGATCGACCTGCAAATCGATCTTGCGGAGATCCAGATGTACCTGTCGGACCACACTCAGGCGACCGAGCGTCGTCTGGCAAATAGCGCCCATGCCGTGGCGGCACTGGGGCCGGACCATCCGGTTTCGCTTCGAGCGCGACGATTTGCGGCCTCCTCGTTGAAAGATCCGGAGGCGTACCTGGCTGAGTTGGCGTCGATACGCGCCGCCTATGAACGCGCCGGCGAGACCAACTCGGAGGAGTATGTCTCGCTTCTGATGTCCATAGCCGTCGGCAATCGTGAGATCGGGCGATTTGAAGATGAGCTGATGACCCTGCGGGTGGTGGCTATTCGTTCGAATACCCTGTGGGGAGAACGCCACCCCCGCTCAATCACCGTGCAACATCGACTGGTGAAGGCGCTACTCGTCGCCGGAGAAGTGCGCGAGGCATTGGAAACAGAGGAAAGAACCTGCAGGATTGCGCGCGAGGTCCACGGTGATGACAGCCCGAACGCGATCGCGATCCGATTCACACTTCTTCCCACGCTGATCGCAGCCGGCCGTGCCGGGGAGGCAGTCGAACACGCCCGGGAGATCGTCTCGATCCAAATGCGAGTCGGTGGAGAGGGGTCCGTTCAACTCACCACTGCGCAATACATGCTCGGCTTTGCACTTCTCTCGGCCGGAGAGGCTGCGGAGGCACTGCCGATACTTCAACAGGTCTACGAAGAAAAAAAGGCTCAATGGGGCGCTCGACATTCCACGACGATCAAAACCCTGGCCGATGTGGTGCAGGCCCACCGGCTGCTGGGAGATCTGGACGAGGCCGTCGCACTGGTGGATGCGGTGATGGCGGAGCCGCAGCCCAACGCGGGAGTGCGGGGGACGGTCCGGTTGGAATTCGCGCAGACTCTGGATGCGGCCGGCCGTTTTGAAGAGGCGCGACCGCACTATATCGGAGGGTATGACGACTTGATGGCATCGTACGGTCCCAAGTATCCCAGCACCGTTCAAGCGGCCGCGCTGCTGGCGGATTTTCTTGAGCGGCATCCGGCCCCGCCCGACTCCGGCGGCGAGTCCTCGCGGTAGAATCGACTCTCTTTTCAGAAAGACGCCAATCGGCCGTTGCCGCCGGCCTCGATCTTCGCGTTCGAAGTGTGGCCGCCTGATTCGCTAATTTGCCTCCGCAGCAGCCGGACCGCGCGTGTTCAGCGAGCGATTGGTTCGCTCGTTCTTCCACCACGTTGCGAGATCGATCGTCGAGCCGTCGGCGATGCGCACCTGCGGGCGACGGCCGTCGGCGGCCGGGGCATTGGCGACGGTTTCGAAGAACGTGTCGAACCTGAATCCCTCAGAGGCAGCGCCGAGGCCGGCATTCAGACGACCGGCAAACGCGGGGCCGGTGAGTTCCTCTACGCTGACCAGGAATGCCGCGTCGCTTCGCCCCACGCGATCGATGAATCGCTCCGCCCGTCGATGCTCCCACTCGAAATCGCGGCACACGCGGAATCGGCCGAGATCGTTGCCGATCAGTTTGTTGATGAGATTCTCGCAGCCGACGACGTATCGAACGCCGCCGACTTCGAACGGAGCGCCCTCGCCGGGGCCGATGCGCTGGTCCTCGATCAGGCGGTGCGGCGACGAGGTGCGCAGGCTGACGCGAACGGCGCCACCGGTGATGTCGTCGATGTGCAGCCAGAGCGTGCCGTTGGAATCGGGGATCTCGCGCTGGGTGCGCTGATAGAGCGCGATCAGGTTTCCGCCGGGCGGAAGATTCAGCACCGGTTCGATCGTCCTGACGCGGATGAGCACGCTCGCGATCGGGTTCAGCGCTCCGATGTCGGCATAAACCCGGACGCCGTTGGAAATGTCCTGCTTTTTCACCAGCTCCAGGAGCGCGGGATCGGAGAGGTTGAGCTGGAACTCATTCGTGCCGACGCGACTCAGCTTCACGACACCTGCGGCCTCTTCGCGGGTCGTCGGCCCGGCGCCGAGCCAGACTTCGCGCGCGCTGGCGTCGCTGACCGTGGCGGTGAGGAAGACGTTGGCATCGCGCGGCGCGGGAATGGTGATCTCGTCGGGGCAGTCCTTGATCGTGATGTAAGGCATTGAGCAGCCTGCGAACGCAAGCGCGAGGATCGGGAGCCCGAGGGTACCACGACAGAAACTCCCGGAGGGCGATCGGACCGTCTGGGGTCGGCATCGCATGATCATCTCCTTTTCACCGACCGATCGCGATGACGTGACCCTGCGTGCGGAAGAAGATCACATCGCCGCTGATCGCCGGCGTGGCCATGCAGACTTCATTCAACGCATACGACTTCGGCGGGCGCGGCTTCTTCCCCGTGGTCATCACGAAGACATCCCCTTCCTCGCTCGTGTAGTAGATGCGCCCCTTCGCTTCGCCCTTCTCATCGACGCTTCGAACCGCCGCGACGGCCGACGCGGTGAAACCCGTGCCGCCGTTGCCAAGACGGCTT
>CALLKH010000021.1 GCA_938008425.1 uncultured Planctomycetaceae bacterium
GATCGCGCTTCAACGTTTTTCTTTACAATAAGTTACAGTCAGGTCGGGAGATGTAAGTAGACTGGGACGTGATGTGGGAGTAGGAGGGGGGAGTCAAGACCGTATAGTGTATATACATCAATTAAACTGAACATAATCGGACTTAGCTGAAATATGCCCACACGCCTCCAAATCGCAAGAAAGGACATCGTTCAGGTCTTTGATGATCACCCGTCAAAGATCCTCATGACTCGCGAAATCGGCTCCATCGTCGCAGCGCACCGCGGAAACTGGCGGCTTGCTCAGAATACTCGTGTCCAGGACGTTATCGAGTACCTGTCGAAAAACGTCGGTAAGCTGAGGCGATTGGAGTTTTCGTTTCCCGGCCGGTCCGAGATTCGTTACACATGGGGCGACGTGCCGCTGCATGCCGTACTGATGACCCTGAAGAAGGATTGTCATTTCTCGCATTACACCGCGATGCAGATGCACGACCTGACTGAGCAGGATCCCAAGGCGGTGTATCTCAACTTTGAGCAACCGCCCAAACCAAGATCGGCCGCCGGCCTTCAGCAGGATCGAATCGATGCGGCGTTCGCGCGAGGTCCGCGGCTGACGAACAACATCGCGACGCTCGGCGGGACGAGAATCGTGCTCTTGAATGGAATGCACACCCGATACCTTGGAATTGAGACACGCTCTATCACCACAGGCGACGCCGACGCGACGCTCAGGCTTACTGACCTTGAGCGAACGCTGGTGGATATCGCTGTCCGACCGTTTTATTCCGGCGGCGTTGGTGAGGTGCTCAAAGCGTTTGAAAGGGCCGCGCCCAGGGCATCGACGAACCGAGTGGCGGCATTGCTTGCCGACCTTGATTATGTCTATCCGTACCATCAGGCGATCGGGTACTACCTTGAGACGTGCGGTCGATACTCGAAGAGTGCGGTGGAGCTGTTTCGTCAGAAGTTTGAACTCAAATTCGATTTCTACCTCACCTACAGCATGAAGAATCCGCGATATGTGGAGCGGTGGCGGCTATACGTCCCGGAGGGCTTGTAGCGAATCGCAGAGGTCCACCACGTAATCGAAATAGAAATCAAACGGTTTCAATTCAACATCGACGTGAACCGTGGCCTTCACGCTTTCCCAGTCCGATCGATGAAACTCTCGTGTTTCGCGGATTCTCTGAATCAGTTCCAACGGAACCCGCTTCGCCCTGAACATTCCGTCGAGCAGTCTTAAGAAATCGTCTGACCGGAAGTCAATTGCGCCAAGGGTCGCGATATCGTAGATATCCAAGAAGTCCCGGCTTCGAACCTTCGGCCGATTCTTGACAATCCGCTTGTATTCAGGCATTTGTTGACAGATCGCGCGTATCTTCTCGCAGGCGATCATTGCGGCAGAGTAGACATACACCGTGTAGTTTTCAATCTGCCTCGCCACCTTTCCGTCGCAGCACTCAAATTTGCTGATGTCAACCTCGATTCGGGAGCGCCCTCTCGGCGCCATGGGAATTGCTCGACGACGCATCTCGTCGAGATTAAGGCCGACATCCTCAGCCATTGAGCGTTCGATCAACTTGAATTCGAGTTGATAGCCGCCCCAGAAAGACTGCAAGTCAGGAGTGACTTCCGGCGGCTTTTCCTCTATCAAGAGGTCAAAGATGTGATAGCCGTGCTGGGCGAAGGCCTGCTTGAGCCGAAACTCAAGTCGGCCTTTGAGCGATTGCAATTCATCCTCAGTAAAGTCGCCCTCCATCGAATAATCGAGATCGACGGACGCTCGTGAGCCGATCTTATGCACCAAGTCGAGCGCGTTTCCGCCCTTCAAAACAAGTCGCTCCATGAGCGCATCGTCTGATGCGATCGCGATGATGGTGAGCTTCTTGATCTGTTCAATGTCGTGTCCTGACTTCATCGGATCTCGCTGCCTCGCTAATCATTCTACTCGCCCGCTTGATCCTGCCCGCTACGAAGCAACGAATTCTCGATCGAACCACGATTCAGGGCGATCTGACGTGCCATCGCAATCGCCGCATGCGCCGAGCCGAACACGCGCTTCGTCGTTTGCAGCAGGTATCGCGGGTCCAGCGTGCGACCCAGCGGGCTTTCGCTCAGCCGACCGTGCATGCGCTGTGACAGTCCGCAGATGATCAGGTTCCCGCCGGCCGCGAGATAATTCTGCACGACCCGGTTCACCTCGGCGATGACCGAGAAATCGATCTGCTGCGTTCGCCGCATGCGGATGATCGTCACCACGGGCTTTCGCGAAAAGACCTTGTCGAGCGCCTCCGCCAGTTCCTCGGCATGCGCGAAGAAGAGCGGCCCCTCGATCTGAAGCATCGCGATCGGATGGCGGCCGGTCTCCTTGTCGATCGGCTGCTCATGAAACGCGCTGCCCGCGCCCGCCACCATCTCGACGAGATGTAGTTGACTGACGCGACGCAGGAACAGCGCCACCGACACGAAAAGCCCGATGATCACCGCCCAGTGAATCGGCATGACGAACACGCCGACGATCGTCGTCGCCAGCACGATCCGGTCGGCCTTCTCACGTCGAATGATGAACGCCATCTCGCGCCACTCGATGATCGACCAGCCCGTGGCGATCAGCAGCCCCGCGATGGCCGGCTTGCTGATCCAGTGCAAGAGCGGGGCGGCCAGCAGCACAAACAGTGCCAGCGCAATGCCGCAGATCATCGTGGAGAATCGCGTCCTTGCGCCTGCCATGTCGTTCAAGGCCGATCGCGTGAAGCTGCCCGCGCCGGGAAAGCCGTGCAGGAATCCGGCCGCGAGATTGCCGAGACCCAGCGCCATCAGGTCGCGCTTGGCGTGGACGCGCTCGCCCGTCGGCGCCGCCAGCGCCTTGGAGATGGCCAGCGTCTGAATGATTCCGACAAGCGCGATGGCCGCCGCGCCGGCGAAGAGATCGGTGCCGAGCGGGCCGTTATAGAGCCGTGCGAAACTGCCGGGGATCTCGCGGGGGACCTGGCCGACGCTGCCGAGATTGATGACGGCTCCGGACTGTTCGAGGTACCAATAGGCAACGCCGCCGCCCGCAAGTACGAGAAAGGCAGTCGGAAATCGTGGAAACAGTCGGCTGCCGATAATGAGCGGAACGAGCGTCGCGGCTGCCATGATGGCGGCATGGGGGTTGTAGTCGCCGACACGTCGGAACGTGTCGATGAGCGAGCCGAAGAGCGTCGTCGCCTGGGACGATGGCAGCCCGAGCGCCGGCGCGATCTGGGTTCCGATGATGAGCACCCCTGCGCCCGTCGTCAGGCCGACCAGCACCGAACGCGACACAAACCGCGCGAACTGACCCGCTCGAAGCAGCGCCGCAAGCACGGTGAACCCGCCGATCAGAACGGCGAGCAGCGCCGCGATCGAAGGCCACTCTTCCGACTTCCCCGGCGCGACGGCCACCAGGACCGCGAGAATCATCGAACTGGTCGTCACGGCCGGTCCGTAGATCAGCTTCGTCGATTTCGAAATGCTCGCACCGACGATCGCCATCACGACGGCCGAGTAGAGCCCCATCGCGGGCGGCAACCCGGCGATCGCGGCGAAGCCCATGCACTGCGGAATCGCGACCAGAGCGACGGTGACGCCGGCCTGAAGATCCTGTCGTAGGTTGTGAATGGTGGGCATGGAGTCGTGGCCGAATCACGCGGGACCGTGGCGCCCGCTGTTGCCCGGACGCAATGTGCCCCGTTTTAGCGATTTCGGCTGTGCCTGTCACGCCCGGTTGGATGTCGAAGATTGGATTGAGGTTTGACGCGTCGCTCGCAGCCGCCGTCTCCCTGACGTGAGTCGGCTTATCGGTGCGGCCGCGCGGTCAGTCCCGGGACGCCTTCACCGTCTTTTGGTCGCGCTTGTCCGAATTGGCGCCAGGCTTCTTCTGAAGCTGTTCGGTGGTCAGCACCGTTTCGTCGAGGCGGAGGCAGAGGCGATCGAAGATGTCGGCGATCGGCTTGCGAAGCCGCTGGATTTCATTCTGATAGTACGTCTTCTTCGTCTCGCCCTCGGCGGACCTCAGCAGCTCTTCGTTCTTTTCGATCTCCTTGCCGCGGGCGTTCAAGTAGTCGAACGCCTCCTTCTTGCAGCTCTTTAGAATGGCGTCGGCCGCGCCGCGCTGGCGATCATCGCATCCATAGTAGTCCTTGAACCACTGGACATACTTTTCCCATTCCGATTCATTGGCCCCGTTGATCGTCGGCTGCACCAGCGGCTGCTTGCTTTCGGCGGCCTGCACGAGGGCATTTCGCTTGGCTTCGGCGCGGCGATATTCAGCCATCGCGGCCTGGTGATAGGGATCGCGATCGAGCCCCCAGTGGGTCGGATTCCAGTTGCCCGCCTGCCACTCGGTCACCATTTTTTTGACGTCGTTGTGGCGGCGGACCACGGCATCCATGTCGGCCTTCAGGCGCTTCTTCTGGTCCTCGGTCATGGTCTTCTCAAGGTTCTTCGTCACGCGCTGAAGTGCGTTGAGCGCCTCATCCATGATCGGATTGAGATTCTGAGACCATTTTTGAACCTGCTCGGGTGTGAAGGGCTTCTTTTCGAGACGCGTCTGAACGATCTCGACCATGACCGGGAACATGGTGCTGAAGTGCTTGGTCGCGATCGTCATCGACTCGCGTCGCATCTCTTCGGAAATCAGTTGGCGCTGATCATTGGAAAGATTGAACCGGCCCTGCACGCCGTTGAGGAATGCCGCCTCGCGCTCCTGGCCCTGCCACGGCGCGATGTTGGTGACCTGCTCGATCAGATTCAGCGCAAAGAGATCGGATTCCGAATTCCAGCCGTTGCGCTCGAAGACGTGACGATGGGCGTCGTGAATGACCTGAGCCTCGGCATCCCAGCTGACGCCGCCGGCCTTCTTTTCAAGCTCCTTGATTTTCTTTTCCGCGTCGGGTGGTACGCCGGGGCGGTCGCCCTTCGGCGGCGCTGCAAAGACGAACGCCGGCGCGGCGGCCAGAATCAACAATGTCGACAGACCCATCCTCATCGAATTACAGACTCCCTTGTCCGCCCGGATTCCGCGATTTCTGAATGGCCCGGACGAGCTTTTCGTGAACTTCATTCGGCCTGGACACGGTGCGCCACGACGCCGCGCCGCCGAGCACGCCCTCGGCCTGCATGGGCTGGAATCCGACCGTCCCTGCGCCGACCATTTTTTCGGCGAGCGTGGCGGTCAATTGCGTGCTCTGGATACGATCCAGAGAGCACTCAAACAACTCCGCCCTGAAGACGCCGTGAATGCTCATCACGCGGCGATTGGTCAGCACGTACATGCGCGAGACCCATTCAAGCGAGGCCCAGCCGAGCCGGGCGCACGCCAGCACGATCGCCAGCCCGGTCACTTCTTCCCGGTAGTTTGGATCGATCACGCCCGCGAAGACCATGCTCACCAGCACGATTGAGAATGCGATCCAGCGAACCGATTCGATCAGCACGAACCACGTCGAAGGCCGGATCGAAAAATAGACCAGCTCTCCGCCGTCGAGCAGATGCGCCGGCACCATTTCGCCGAACGCCAGCCGCACCGCGCCCCCGGGCGTGCCCTCTGAATGGGCCGCAAGCTCGCGGGCCATGGCGCGATGGGTTCTCAGGCGAAGTCTCACGCGTACAACTCCGGTTTCAACACGCCGATGTCCGGCCAGTTCCGGTATTGATCGTTGAAATCAAGGCCGTAGCCGACGACGAAGACATCATCCACGTCAAAACCAACGAAATCAGGCACAAAGTCTTTCGGCGCTCGCGCCGGCTTACGGAGCAGCGTACAAATCCTGAGCGACGCCGGGGCGCGCTCGCGCAGCTGCTCGCTCACGCTTCGAAGCGTTCCGCCGGTATCCAGAATATCATCGACCACCAGTACGTGCCGGTTCGCGATATCGATCGTCAAATCCTGAATCACCCGTGTATCGCCGCCCGAGGTCGTCTTCCCGCGATAACGGCTGACCGTCATGAGGCCGATATGCATTTTGAAGGGCAACTCGCGAATCAGGTCGGCCACGAAGATGATCGAACCGGCGAGTACGGGAACGATGATGAGTCCCTCAGCATCGTCTTCGTAAGTCCGCGCTATTTCACGTCCCAACTCCGCGACGCGCGCCTTGATCCGATCCCGCGGGATCAGAATTCGAGCCAAGTCCTTTTCCATCCGGAGAATTATAGCCCCCGGCGGACGGTTCACAACGCGATCGGTGAGTCGCAAGTTCATCCCAATCCGGAATTTAGGTGCTTTCCCATGCAGGCGGGCGTCCGGAAGGGGCGGGACCGGTCGTATTTTGCTGGAAGCAGTCATCTCATCGCCCGATACGAACCCCGGAAAAGCGGAGGTTTCGGTCGCTCAAGATCCGGGAATTCGGTGGCGATCGAGCACGCAAGTCGTTGTCGCGAATTGAGAGATGCCGGTCTGAAGCACCGGCGCCCTGGGGGAAATGGAATGAACTCGGGTGACAACCCCATTGAACGGCAGGATGCGCCGCTCATTCTGGTCATCGATGATGCCCATGACACCATGCGGCTCATCGTCAAAGCGCTTCAGTCCGCCGGCTACAGAACCATCTGGGCCGAGGACGGCGCGACCGGAATCGTCATCGCGGAGAAGTATTCCCCGGACGCCATCGTCCTTGACATCACCATGCCCGACATGGACGGCCTCGACGTGTGTCGGGAGATCAAATCGCGCCTCGACACGTCGGACATTCCTATCCTGTTCCTGACCGGTCTTGATCAATCTGACGAGATCATCAAGCAGTGCTACGAGGCGGGGGGGCACGATCTCCTCAGCAAGCCGTTTCGAAGCGTTGCGCTGGTCGCCAGACTGCGGGTCATTCTCCGTGAACGAGAGCTTCGCGAAGTCTATAAGCGCCTGGCGACCCAGGATCCCCAGACCGGCGTCGACAATAGACGGCAGACATTCCTGAACATCACCGACGCGATCATCACCGCTCGGCGATCGGAGTCGAATTCGGCCCTGATCATGGCCGACATCAGCAATCTCAGCGACATCAATCATCGTTACGGCTACGAATTCGGCGACGAGATGATCCTCACGTTCGCGCGGCTCATGAAGCGGTTCGCGTCGCCCGACTGCAAGATCGGCCGCCTGACGGGCGGTACGCTGTCGATCGTGCTGAAGAACACCACGCCCGAAAGGGCGGTCGAACTGGCCCAGCGACTCTCCCGAACCTTCTCCGCCATCGCGTTCGATGCGGCCACCAAGCCGAAGCACTTCAACGCGAATTTCGGAATCGCCTGTTTCGACGGGCGGGACGAGAGTTTCGACGCCGACCATCTTCTGAATCAGGCGGACATCGCGCTCAACACCGCCAAGTCGCGGGCGGGCTGCGCGATTCTGCCCTACTGGGAACTGAGCCCTGAAGTTCAGGCCCAGGTTGCCCCGGGTAAGCGACGGTCACGTCAGAAGCGGCGTGAGAAATCGCATCGAGCCTTCATCGCGGCCGACTCGACGGCCGAGGACGGTGGTTCTGAGGCCGCCTCCCCGGCCCCGGAACGCGGCTGAACAATGACTGACCCCATTCTGCGCCGCCCGATCACAGACCGGGAAGGCGACGGGGCGATCGCCGTCCCGGCGTCCGAAAATCCGCTGTTCGGCGGGCGTTACGGATTCAGATTCACGGCCATTCCATGCCCGGATAATCGCTGCAACCCCTTTGGTCTCAGGCGGGTATATCTCCATGCGGAGGCCGCGAATTCGTAGTACCATTGCGCCCGTCGTCGGCGCAGTCGCGGCCAAGCGAAAGGACTCGCCGATCCATGTTGAACGCCATTGGAGATCGTGCCCGGCAACCCGCAGGCCGATATGCTGACCAGAGCTCGACGTCGTCGAAAGGATCACCGCCCGTGAATCTGGGTTCCATTCTCATTGAAGACAAGGTCCTCACCCAGGAACAGCTCGAGGCCGCCAACGCACAGTGCGGGGCGAGCGACCGGCTGGATCAGGTGCTCGTCCGCCTCGGCTACTGCAACGAGATGACGGTTCTCAAGGCCCTCGGCAAGCTCTACCACTTCGATGTTGTCGATCTGACCGATGCCACCGTGATCGTCGACGTGGACATCATGAAGAAGATGCCCTCGAAGCTGGTCCACCGGTCGAAGCTCATTCCGCTCAACCGTGAGAATGGTTCGATCCGCGTCGCGACGCGCGATCCCTTCCAGATTTACGCCTTCGACGAACTTCGAATGATCACCGGGCTCGACGTCCGGCCCGTGCTGGCGAAGGAAAACGAGATCAACGAAGTCATCAAGCGTTACTTCGGCGTCGGCGGCGACACCGTGAGCAAGCTCGTCGACGAGGACGACATCTCCGTCGTCAGCGATGTGAACGAGAGCTCCGGCGATCTCGCCGAGATGGCCCAGGACGCCAGCGTCGTCAAACTCGTCAATGAAATTCTGCTCGAAGCGATCAACGAGCGGGCGAGCGACGTTCACATTGAGCCCTACGAGCACGATCTCAAGATTCGCTACCGCGTTGACGGCAATCTTCGCAGCACGAACGTCCCGCCGCAGATTCGCCAGCTGCAGGCTGCGATCATCAGCCGCATCAAGATTCTCTCGAACCTGAACATCGCGGAGCGGCGTCTGCCGCAGGACGGCAGCTTCAAGATTCGCATGCACAACCGCGAAATCGATCTTCGCGTGAGCATCATTCCGATGATCCACGGCGAAGGCGTGGTCATGCGTATTCTCGACAAGCAGTCGATTCTGCTCTCGCTCGAGGATCTCGGCTTCCAGGGCGAGATGCTCAAGACCTTCGTGCATGTCATCAGCCAGCCGCACGGCATTCTGCTCGTCACCGGCCCGACCGGCTCAGGTAAGACGACCACGCTTTACGCCTCGCTGCGCGGCATCGTCTCGGATGAGATCAAGGTGCTCACGGTCGAGGACCCGGTTGAATACCATCTCGAAGGCATCAACCAGGTGAACGTCAACAACAAGTCGGGTCTGACCTTCGCCAAGGGCATGCGCGCGTTTCTTCGCCACGATCCCGACGTCATCATGGTCGGTGAAATTCGAGACCTCGAGACCGCGGAAACCGCCGTGCAGGCCTCGCTCACCGGCCACTTCGTCTTCAGCACGCTTCACACCAACGACGCCGCCAGCGCGACCACCCGCATGCTCGACATGGGCGTCGAGCCCTTCCTCGTCGCCAGTTCGGTCGAAGCGATCCTCGCCCAGCGACTCGTTCGAACGCTCTGCAACGAATGCAAGCAGCAGTACAAGCCCGATCCCATCGACATCCCGCCGGACTATCCCTACAAGAACGATCCGGTGTGGAAGGCCGTCGGCTGCTGCGAGTGTCGCAACTCCGGCTATCGCGGCCGAAAGGGCATCTTCGAACTGCTCGTCATGACCGACGACATCCGCGAACTCGTTCTCGAACGCGCCAGCGCCGGCAAGATCAAGAACAAGGCGGTGAGCGACGGCCTCATTCTGCTCCGCGAGGACGGCTGGAACAAGGTTCACAGCGGCATGACCACGATCGAGGAAGTCGTCCGGGCGACGAAGGGCTGACAATCCTCGGCAAGCGAGAGTCCGCCACCTGTTGCATTTAGGTTTCAGCCTCCACCGGCGCCGCGTCCGGGGGATCTGCGACGGTCCCACTTCATTCAAGTTCAAGCTGCATAGTTTGTCGCGCGACAAGAGCCCCGGGTCGGAAGCCCGTCTGATTGACACCCAATCGATGAACGGCTAAATACCCGCCGTGCAACGGGATTCCATTCGGAAATCTCGTTCGGCCTGTCTTGATCGCATTGTCATTATCTGTGGATCGAAGAGTTCGAACCTGAACCAGGAGGGCTTCCAGAATGTCCGCATCGCGTCATCGAGGTCAACTGAGGAACGCCGTTGTATCGGTATTCGTCCTGTCGGCCGCCCAGGGTGTTGCGTTCGCCCAGAAGGGACCGCCGGCCATCGTTCGACCGCCCGACGATCGCCGCGACTATTATCAGGTGAGCACGGAACTTCAAACCATCGGCAACTCGGTCTGCGCGCTGATTCTGCGAACCGCCCTCCAGGACAATGGCGACGGCACGTTCACGCTGAATGTACAGACGCTTGCGGACCAGATGGCGGAGAACGACATGATGGTCTGTGAGTCCGAGACGTTTCGCAATCAGCCTGCGAACGCCGAATGTACGGCCAGTCTCGTCACCTCCAACGTCGTCGTCAGCGCGGGGCATTGCCTGAACGAGGCGGATCTCGCCACATGGTATTTTGTCTTCGACTACGTCATGCGCGATGCGAACACGCTGCCGACCACCTTCAACGCCGACCAGGTCTATACCGGCGTGGAAATCCTCGGGCATGAAAACGTCGAGAACACCGCCCGCGACTGGACGCTTGTGCGGCTCGATCGAGCGGTCAGCGGTCGCACGCCGCTACGGGTCGCCGATTCCGAGGTCACGCTCACGCAGTCGATCCTGACCATCGGCTTCGGCGCCGGCCTGCCGATGAAGTTCTCGGCGAATGCCACGGTTCAGGCGCTTCAGGAGGCGGGGTTCGAGGCTGATCTCGACATCATCGGAGGAAACTCGGGCGGGCCGGTGCTCGACGCGCAGTCATTCAGGCTCGTCGGCGTCATCAACGCGGATCTCGCGGTTGAGGACTTTTTCCAGGATGGAGACTGCTTCCGCGCGACGGTGTGCCCGGGCGACGACATTTGCGAGGAGGGCTTCACCTCGATCTGCGGCGCGAAGTACGAGCCGTTCGACGCCAGGCTTACCGAGGTCATCGGCGCCGCCAGTATGACCTGCGGTGAAGGCATGTGCGGCGCCGGAACGGCCATGATGGCGCCCGCGCTCTTGCTTTGCTTCGCCCTGCGGCGGCGCGTTGGACGACGTCGCGCGCGACGGTGAGCGGATCGCCGTAAACGGCGCGCAGGCGAGCGGCATCGGCGTGACGGCTGAAATACGACGAGCTTCGGCAGCGATCCACATGGCGACCGGTGTTTCCGGCCTGCCATTCGCGGATCAACGTCCTGCATTGCCCGGCGCGGGGTCGGTCTGCCCAAACGGGTACCAATCGGCCGACTTCAACGCAGGTTTTGTAATCACGCGGACAGCTTGATAGGATGATGTAATCCGACACTCTGGGGAATCGCCGGCTCCGACCGCATTTCCCGCCTCAGCAAGGATTTATCCGTATGAAACGCTCCGCCGCCGTCGTCCTTTGCCTTTGCACAATCTCCACAGTTCAAGCTCATAACGACGATCCCAAGTTGCGGGATCTCGAACCGCCGTTCGTCGGCCCCAGCTACCGCCGGGCGGTCGATGGCCCCATGGAAGGCGGCCCCATGCGCGGGCCGGGTCTGTTCGACGCGAAGAACATCGAGCTCATGAGCTGGATCACCCTGTCTGATCTGGCCGCGCTGACCGGCCAGGCGCAGGACAACGGCAACGACTGCTGGGGTTACACATCGTCGTCGGGGCGCGAGTACGCCATCATGGGTCTCTGGTCCGGCACCGCCTTCGTCGAGGTGACCGAGCCCGGCGACGCCCAGTTCATCGGCTACATCGACGGCAACAACAGCCTCTGGCGGGACATCAAGGTCTACCAGCACTATGCCTATGCCGTGTCCGAGGGCGGCGGCGGCATTCAAGTCATCGACATGTCGAACATCGACGACGTCTCCAACCGCGTCTCACTCGTCAACACCGTCGTCACCGACGGCAACATCCCGACCTCGGCCACCCACAACGTCGCGATCAATGAAGAAAGCGGATTCCTCTATCGCTGCGGCGGCGGCAACAACGGCCTGCGGATCTACAGCCTCGCCAATCCCGCTGCGCCGCAGTTCGTCGGCCAGTGGAGCGACCGCTATGTGCACGACTGCCAGGTGGTGAACTACACGTCGGGGCCGTTCGCCGGCCGCGAGATCGCCTTCTGCTGCACGGGGTTCAACGGCGGCGGCGTTCAGACCGGTCTCGACATTCTCGACGTCACCGACAAGCAGAACATCGTCAATCTCTATCCCCAGCGGGTGTTCTGGGCGAACCCGGGTTACTCCCACCAGGTCTGGCTCTCGTCGGATCGCAATTACGCCTATATCAACGACGAGCTTGATGAAAGCAACTACAGCCTGAACACGCTGACCATCGTCGTCGATGTTCGATTTCTCCAGGATGCGGCGTTCTCCGCGCCTTCGGTGGCCTCGACCTTTCAGGCGCCGTCCACCGCCATCGGCCACAACCTCTACACCCGGGATAATCTGATTTTCGAAGCGAATTATCGCAGCGGCCTGCGGATGTTCTGCGCCGAGAACCCCACCTCGCCGATGGAGATCGCCTACTTCGACACGTATCCGAACAACGATGGCGCCGGCTTCAATGGAGCCTGGAGCACCTATCCCTATTTCTCCAGCGGCACCGTCATCGTCTCGGACATGCAGCGCGGGCTCTTCGTGCTGAATGTCGCACCGGCGCTGAGTTCGCTCAATGTCTCCTATCCAACGGGGCGGCCGACCTATGTCTCATCATCGGGCGGCACGCCGGTCACCGCGCGGATCGGCCCGCCGCCCTGCGGCACATCGTCGGGGGAGCCGGTCGATGTGACGCTGCACTACGACGCGGGCGCGGGGATCGTCGATGTTCCCATGAACAGCCTGGGTGCGAACCTGTACGAGGCGCCGATCGGCCCTTCGACCTGCTGGCAGGAAGTGTCGTACTACATCAGCGCCCTGGACGGTTCAGGCGCGACGATCACGGATCCGCCGTACGCGCCGCTCAACCAGCATCACGTGAACAGCGGGTACGACGATGCGACGATTCTCTACAACGACATGGAAAGCGGCGCCGGCTGGACCACTTCGATCGTCAACGCGACGGCGGGCGCCTGGGAGCGCGGCGTACCGGTCAATGATGCGGGGTGGCCGTACGCGCCGGGCGCCGACGGCGACGGCAGCGGCCGATGCTGGCTCACGCAGAACACGACGGGCGAATCCGATGTGGACGGCGGTTCGGTGCGGCTGATCTCGCCGCCGATCGACATGACCGCGCCGTTCTCGCGCTTGTCGTATCAGTACTATGTCAGGCTCTCGACATCGTTCAGCGTCGACGGGCTCTTCGTCGACGTGAGCAGCAATGGCGCCGCGGGTCCGTGGCTGCGGATTCGAAGCCACGTCGAGGATGGCGGGCAGGCCTGGCGATCCACCACGATCTTCGGCGAGGAGATCGTCCTGGCGGGCTTCACCCTGACGGACAACATGCGGCTTCGCTTCACCGCGACCGACATCGGCACGGATTCCATCGTCGAGGCCGGCGTCGATGCGCTTCGCGTCTCCTCGCTCGATTGCACCGCTCCCTGCCCCGGCGCCGACGGCGACCTCAACACCGACGGCCTCATCGACGGCCGGGACATCAACGCGTTCACGCTGGCCGTGCTCGGCACGCCGGGGGCGAGCGAGCTATGCCACGGAGACTTCACGGGGGATGCGATCCTGAACGACGCGGATGTGCCGGGGATGGTGGATGCGCTGCTGGGGCCGTGAGGGGGAGTTTCGGCGAATCGGGCGGGACAGGTAGAGATTCGGAATGGATTGGGCTGGCGAGGGTTGTAGCATGTATGCCACTAATCTGGCATCAACTAGAATATCCCTGTTTTGACCCGAGCAGATGAATCCCAACAACATCTTTCTGATGTCCAATCGATACCAATTTCGGCTGGAGCAACGGCTTCGTGAAGCGGGGTGGCACCTCATCGCCCTTCCCAGTTCCGAATCTCGCGAGGATTTCTTCAGGAGTTCACGTGTGTTGCCTTCTGACCCGCCATTGGGGCCGCACCCCAACTGGGATGGGTTTGCGGATTCACTTGCCGGTGGTCTGATAGACTTTCGCAAGCCTCTCATCGCCATAGTGTGGCACGACGCACACTTGTTGAAGGAAGCCGATCCGCCATCGTTTATATTGGCAATTCATGTATTTGAGCAGGTTGTTAGCAATCAATGGGTCGAGCAGCAAAGAGGGCACAGTAAGAATCGAGTGTTGTTTTTTGTCCTTGGTGACGGCCCGCTTTTTGATGGCAAATTGAGCCCAGATGAAGTCGACCTTTGAGGATCGACAAGGAAACCAGGGACGACGGAAGCCAGGGGCAGCCACCTGATTCGTCGATACAGCCGTCCCTGGTTTCCGCATCACGTAGAAGGCCTCCATCGTTTGTCGAAGATCGATTATGGCATCGAACCATCCCGTTATTAGGAGGATCACCAATGCAGATGAGATTCATATTTCGACGTTGATCGAACGGGTGCTCGTCATGGTGAGAAGGGGTGGCCGAGAGTTCTTGGAGTATTCGTTTGATTTCATTGATATTGAGGACCTCGGGTTTGTATATTTCGAGTTCTTAGAGGAAGGCGAGGAACGACAGTTCCTCATCGGATCACTCTGCGTTGCGGGACGCGTGATGGAGCGCAGGCTGGGCTGCTCGTGGGGGCAGTTGTGGGTTGACGGGAGAATGGAGTATGTGCAGTGCCACTCCGCGTTTCCAGAGCCGCTGATTCTCAGCCGATTGTTCGAGTACTGCCTGTCACGTGACGTGGATTTTGAAACTGACTACTTGCACGACTGTCCCGGTGCTCTCTATCTGATTGAGAAAGCTTTGGACTCAATCAGAGAGCGGATCGAGGTCTACGAGCTGAGGAGGTCGGTGGAGTCTTCAAAGCTGAGTCACTGGAGATATGAACATCCACTGCTGCGATTCGATACAGAGGGCCTCATGCCGGGATGAGTTCGGGGCACTTTGCTTCGACTAACCGATTGCGGCGACGCTGACTTTCACCGTCGTGACCGCGAATTGCCGCCGCTGTGAGGGGGTCTCGGCATATCGGGCGGGCGAGAGTCGTGGTATGGATGCCGGAGGTCTGGTATATTATAGAATGTCCCGGTTTTGCCCGCTGGGGACGTGAATCAATTAGGAGACCGAGGGGGGAAGTCGGTCGAGGGTCGGAGGGTACAGGGACGGCAGGGGATATGAGGGTTGTGCCGTGATTGTGGCATAATTCGATCCGTCTTCATCGATCTTGACGAGGTGCGAACATGCGGCGCTCATTGCCCAGGAGGTGGGTCTCGCGAGTTGGTATCCAATTGCTTGTACTGATGTGGTGTGGCGCCGGTTGCGCACAGGCCGTTCAGCAGGGCGTTGATGAGACGCGAGCGTTAAGGGAGCCCGTAAACTCGATTCTCGTCTATGCGACGGCACTTGAACCGAAGGCCAGGCCTGACGGGAGGCCGATGCCGGTGGTTCGGTATGAAGTTCAGAGCCGCTGCAAAGATACGATTGCGTTGATCTGGACTGAGCCGATTACTCTGCACCGATTGAATCCCGCGCCACTGCGATACTCTCAGTCGATGCGCTATTACGGCGCCCGGATC
>CALLKH010000022.1 GCA_938008425.1 uncultured Planctomycetaceae bacterium
CAAGCTGGTTTCCGATCAGCCGTTACTTGATGTTCGTCATCCCTCGAATTGTTTGGATCACGTTCATCAGACCGGCCGAGATGTTTTTAGCGCTGTCGAACTCCGTTGTAACTTCCCAAGGACAGCAGAGTATTTAAGCGTTTCGGATGGCTTAGTGAGTCTTTACAAGCAGGTGGGGGAGCTCCAACCCGTACCGCAGGTCTGCATTCAGGTGTCTCAAAGAGAATTGAACTCGCCATTTCTTGTGCACCAATATTTCAAGCACCGAACCCGAAGTACGCTGATCGCCCCTGTACTCGGGATCGAGTTGCTTCTGCTGATTCGAGGAGAGAACTACCTTGAGGGCTCCGGTCGGGACGGAGCGATTTATTGACCGCCGAATCGAGTCGCTCGCGGATCCACCTGCACAAGCCATCAGCACATCAAGACTCGTCGTCGCTCTCGTCATCCGAATCGTCGTCATCGGTTTCCGCCGCAATTGACTCCAAATACTCAATCCGGACATCTTTAAGCGAACGACCGGCCGCACGATCAACCATGAAGAATGCCCACCCATTGGCCGGGCCTCCGACAATAGTCTTCGCTGCTTCGGATGGACTCGAATAGATGACACCCGACAAATCGATTCGGCCATCCGGCAACAGCGTAGCAAAGGAACCTACAAACTTTTTTCGCCGCGGCACCAATGCGATCCCCGGTTCGAGCCATCCCGCAGAGATCAGTTCCGACAGATCAACCTTGTGTCTCGGTCGGACTTTCTCGCTTGCGAAGCCCGATCGATGGCCCGCGGGCGCCGGCCAGATCTCGATGATCAGTTTGGCCATTGATTCAGATCGATCCCGAATCGCGGTATCCGTCCATGATTGATCAGCCGCCTTCAATAACTCGCGATTTATGAGAAGTACGTCGTGGGCCTCGATTCCATGCCGTTTTCCGCTTTCGCCGAGCCAGGGACCATTAGACACTTTCGAATTCAACCGGTTGGTCAGCAGCGTCAAATTGCCGATCGTGTGAATCAGCGCATCCCGTTCTCCTTCGCCGCGTGGACCATCGGGATGGGGCCAGTGAACCATCCACTTTCTAGGCATCACATGTTCGATGACGAATTTCCCGCGGGTGACGCGTTCACCGCCCAGTCCCGTCTTTGAATCGCGCCAGCCTCTCAAATGATCCTCAATCGCCTCCAGTACCATGCGAAGCCGCCCTCGGCCGATTCTTCGATAGGCTGGCATGACGCGAAGTTCATCCCGAATTTCTTCGTCGTCCGGCCAGTAACGACTTCCGCTAGACTGACCGGCGAGAAATCCAACCACGGCATCGCCGGCAGTCGCACGGTCACTGCGCATCAAGACCTGGATTATCTCCGCGATCAACTGGGTGTAACTCTTCGTTGTCGCGCGGACGAGCATTCTGCGAACCATCCAACTCTCAATCGCATCGAGCGCTTTCACAAGCTGGTCCTCGGGAATGCTGGGGAGTTCCGCATCGAGCAAGTGCAAGACAAGCGGCTTGATGACCTCGCTTTCCAGAACACTTGTGCGATAAGCGAAGAGGCCAAGGCGGTCAGGGCGGCCGTTCGGTTGATCTCCGACGTCGACAAACTGACGATAGATTCTTGCCGCGCGGTCCACTTGCGCAAGTAGGCGTTCCATCGATTGGCAGCCTTCGATCGCAAATCGTTTGAATCGTGTAAAGACCTCGCGCGCTACAATCTCTTCTGCCGTCTGTGCAACAAGCCAGTGATTCAGAAAAATGGACGATCGGGAGTATCGCAAGCGCCCGACGCTGATTTCCTTTTCCCAGAATGCAGATTCGAAGTCTTTCCAGGAACGCTCGTAGGCCGTTTCCACATCTGCGCCGGTCTCCAACAAACGCTGGAAGACGAAGTTTTTGATCAGGTCGGCAGCGGTCAGCTGGGCGCCGCGGGCGTTTAGCGTCTCAAAGATCTCCTGAGCATTCTCGTCGGCGCCGAGGTCAATGACGACCAATTGTAGAAGTTCGCGAGCGACAGTCTCAATGGCGGCCGCCCGATTCGCCGCCGATTCAACCCCTTCGGCCGAAATCCAGGCGCGCGACTGTTCGCTGAAAAAACGATGAGCCTGGACCATTCGCTCATCCGGAAAGCCGACAACTTCATATTCGACGGGCGGCGGTGCCGCCATGACTGCATTGAACGCGGGACGATCTCGATTCGTCGGCCACACCTTGAATCGATCCTCGGGCTGGTGACAAAACGGATGGGCATTCAAGATGAGCGGTTCGAGCCGTGCCGCGGGAGCGGCCGCATTGGCGGCGATGAGCTCGGCATGGAGTGCGTCGAAGAGCAGTTGGAGAGTCGTCAGGCGCTGTTGCCCATCAATGATGATTCGCTCTTGCATCGTGCCGACGGGATTCTGAACCTGCTGTAACACCACCGCTCCAAGAAAGTGAGGAAAGTGCCGGTCCGCCGGGTGGCGAAGGAGCCTCTCGGTAACTCTGACCATATCACTCCAAAGCGGCTCCCATTGATTCTCTTGATTCCAAACGTAAGGCCGCTGGAAGAGCGGGACGACCAGTCGTTGCGGATGCATGAAGACCGTCTGCGGTGTCCGAACTTGAGTTTCCAATACGATCTCCTATAGAGATTGATCACTTTGGTCGCTCGGCGACTTTGGCTGGCATTCAATTGAGTCTCGCATGACCGGAACATCAAGAGTCTGCGGACATCTGACCACCAAACGTCGTGAAACTCAGTGCCATGAGAACCGACTCACGGTACTACTGCGCGGCGATCCCTCGCTCCTCCGCTCAGCTGAAGCAAAACGATGAGTCGCCCGCGCCGTAGGGAATTTCAGTATGAAAAGTCGCCCGATCCATTCCACCCCTCTCTCGTTCCAGCGGGCCTGGAAAGATCAACAGATTGTACCAATCCTCCCAACCAAGTGGTCTTCTGTGTAGGAACTTTTTTTCCGCGCGAATCCCATTCAAATTGAAGGCCTTCACTCGCCTGCGGCCAGCCTCTTTTCAGGGTGCGACCCCATTTGTCACCGCTCGACTCCGGCTATTATCACCTTGTGATGCCAAACTTCACCGCCCGTCTGGACGCAAGAAACGGATTAGCGGAGAATGTTTACGGTGTCGCCGGTATGGCGCGTCTTGCTCTACGGATCCAGCACGGAGCGAGGGGGAAGCGCAAGTCATCGCCCCAGTGAGACCTCCTGTGAGGGGAGATTCTTAGACTCTCAAAATGGCCTTACCCACAGTCATTTCGGCTACCCC
>CALLKH010000023.1 GCA_938008425.1 uncultured Planctomycetaceae bacterium
TGAATCTTAGGTAATTCCCGCAGTGGGATCGGCGGTTCTCCCGCCAGGCTGACCGCACACCGGCACACATGCCGTTTTGGGTGCAATTGGGAAGATACGGGGCCGAGTTCGAAATCCAGATCAATGTCGTCGGGGTCGGGCCGAACGGCGAGCGAGTCAACAGAGGCAGAAAGGCGCGGGAGGATGGTAAGGAGCGAGCGCGGCCTCCAGAGCGGCATGACGCCGGGGAGAGGGGACGCTGCGGGCCGGGTCACGGCCGATTGCCCGATTCAATCTGCAGGGGATTTGGTCAGGCCGAGGAAGTCTTCGCACCGACGCGGGGGGAACTCCGGCGATCGAGATCGAGACCGAACTTGCGAGCAAAGTGAGCGGCCGCCTCATAGGTTGGGAATCCGACCGACTGGAACGGAGCGCCGGATCGCCATTTCCTGATCTCCTGCTCGTCGGCATTGGGCCCAAAAATACGCCCGTTGTATCCCCCTGGGATTTGTTCGACGCAAAGTTGGAACCGGTCTTGAGTCGAATCAGTCATGACGTCCCTCTCGTTTGGTGAGTGAGACTCGTCAGCAGGCCCGGGGGCCTGCCGGCCACATCGTCGTGTGATTTCGAATACCATCCGCTGTTCACAATATGTCCCGCGGATCGGCCGGATTACCTATCGGGGGATTCCGGGACCGGGCTTTAGAAGAGCAGCGGATCGAGGGTGGCGGGTGGCCGCCTTCGTTGAATATCGGTCGAACCTTGCGGCCTCCGCCGATGACAACGCGGGCGACCGAACGGAACGCAAATGACACTTGACGGGCCGCCGGGAAATCTGATACAGTTTACCTTGGTTCCCGACAGAGACTTCCTTTCATTTCTCTACTCTCCGGCCCGAGAGTTGGGAGCCCGAAGCCCGCGCAAGCGGGTTTTGTTTTTTACGAGATGTCTGGATTGTGATCGGACCCGGGGCGGATCGGCGATCGGCCACTTTCACACCCCAAACGCACTCATCCGTGCAAACTTCCTCGGTCGAATTTCCAGAATTACCGTTCGGCGAAGACCGAACGTCTATGAGGAGCCCCGGAATGCCGTTGGGCGGCATTCTCGCATGTCATTCGGGGTTCAATCGGGTATTGGTCACCGGCTTGGACGGCGTCCCGTCCGGGTGCGACCAGATCGGATTTTTATGGCAACAGTCGAAAGCACATTGTCACTGAAATCCCGGCGGCGGCGGGCGTACATTCTGATCGCGGTTCTGGGGCTTTCAGTCTTGGTGACTACGCTCGGCATGACCTACATCGAGGCAAACATGATGGCGCTGCCGGAGGCGATGAATCGGCTGTACGGTGCCCGGGTTCAATACGTGGCCGAGTCGGGCATCGAGCTGGGCAAGCGATTTCTGCTGCGCCCTCCGACGACAGTGGCGGTGGGAGATTACTGGCGGGGCGGGAATGGCCTCGCGATTGACGCGACGAACGACTACGCGAACGTGAGGGTGACGGCGCACGCCACGATGAAACAGCGGTTCACGATTCAATCAAGCGGCGTTGCCAAGAACGAGAACGGCGAGGTCAAGGGGAAGCGGATGATCACGGCGGAGGTCATTGTTCCGCCGCCGCCGGTGTGGCGTTTCAAGGAGGCGCTTCTTCTAAAGTCCGCCGGGATTCTCACCGCCGGCGTCGGGATTAGCGGCAGCGTGCACGGGAATGGCGACCTCACCGGATTGGGTTCCTGCAACGGCGACGTATCATCGAGCGGCGTGGCGAGCTGGCCGGGTACGGGGCCGCCACGCTCGGTGACGAGTCTTGCGCCTGCAAAGTCCATGCCGCAGGCGGTTGGATCGTACTACATGAATTACCGCTTGAACGGCATCCTCTATTCGGCGTACCTGTTCGACCGCAACACCATGAATGTTTCGGACGCGACGGCGATCAATGCGCTGGACATGACGAAGACAAACCCCGGTCGGATGATCGTGGTGCGGGCTGGCAATTTCAGATTGATGGCCAACGCGCAAATCAACGGCACGTTGATCGTCTCAAGTGGGAATCTCGAGGTTGAGTCCGGCACACGGATCGCAGCAGTCGTTGGATTTCCGGCGCTTGTGGTTTCGGGAAACATCGTGGTCCAGAACGACAATTCCAACAACGTGTTCGTGGGGAGCATACTTTGCGGCGGTGGAATCGACTTCAATGGCAAGAGCATGGTCCAGGTCACGGTCAATGGAACAGGGATCATGCAGCGTGTGTCCACGCTTTCAGACCCTACGTCGCGACTCCAGTATAACTGGGACAGCAATCGAAGCTGGTTTTATGATTTCGAGACGGCGCCCACGCGCGAGCCGATCACGGTTCTGAGCCAGCTGGAGGAATGAGGCAATTCCCGCAGTTGTGGTCGCGTCATCGCGCGACTTTCCGCGCTATCGTCCGATCAGCGCGAAGGTGTGAGCGCCCGAAGGCCCGTGGTGGGATTTGACGGTGGAATCAGCCGCATTTGCGTTGGGGGCTTCTTCGGGAACGAGTTCGACGCCGAAGGCTGGTGCGATTTGCTCCGCTTCCATGATCGCGGGAAAGTTGACCGACTGGACGGGATGGCGAAGCTGGTTTGGTTGAGTTCGAGACGGCACCCATCCGTGAGACGATCACGGTTCTGAGCCAGCTGGAGGAATGAG
>CALLKH010000024.1 GCA_938008425.1 uncultured Planctomycetaceae bacterium
GCCCGGGCGATGCTCCACCCGTGGCTACACTCCAGCGCCCCGCCGGGGCGAAAGCGCGGCATTTCATCAGGCAGCTTACGCGGGAACGCGGGCGGACCGGCGCGATTTGCGAATGAGTGAATCCGGCAGCCTGCTCGCCGCACGAAATGTGTTTGCGATAGGAAGACGGCGCGGACACGGTCAAACGTGATCTGATCTAGCAAGCCCCATACCGTGCCCAGCGCCCCCTGGTCACGCGCCGTCGGCCGATGATCATCATCCCGATGCATGCCGACATCATGGCCGGCGACATCGTGCCGCAGAAGATCGGGCTCGCGGGGCTGCCGGCGTTGTCATCATCACCGTTGTCATTGTCGTTGCCGTTGTTGTTGCCATTGTCATTGTCATTTCCGTTGTTGTTGTCATCGTCGTCGTCGTCATCGCGACCGGCTGATCCACTGGCGGGCGCGTTGCCGTAGCGCCCCATGTCCGCCCGGCCGCCGCTGACCGGCGCTTCCTTGTCGAACGGCGATGTCGGGTCGCCGGCATCGATGCAGGGCGAGCCGGCCGCGAGGTGGTAGTCATTGGTCGCCTCATCAACGAACTTCGGATCGACCGAGATGTTGCCCGCCCCGGCGATCGCCTCCTGCGAATTCGTGTACGTCACCGTGAGCGTCGAGGTGTTGTCCGTCGCGAAATCGTCGCCGCCGTTGTTCCAGAAGATGCAGTTGACCACGCTGACGATGGAGAGCCCCTCGACCTGGAGGCCGTTGCCGCGGATGGCGCTTTCGCAGACGTTGTTCACCACGGTGCAGTGGCTGATCGTCGCCCGTGAGCCGACGCCCTCGCCGCCATCGACCGCGATGGCCGACACCGCCTCGCAGCCGTCCTTCGAGACGTTTCGATAGATCAGCTCGTGGTGAATCTCGGCCCGGGCGCCCTCGTCGATGAACTCCGCCGCGCCGTAGGCGGCCGCGTAGTTCTCGTAAAGCACATTGAACGACAGCTCGGCCGAGTTGCCCTGGCCGACGACGATGAGGCCGCCGCCCCAGCCGTAGCCAAGCGCCCGGCCGACCTCGTTTCGGCGGATGATATTTTCGGTGATGGTCGCATCGACGACGGCGATGAACATGCCGCCGCCGTGATCCCCGATGGCGACGTTGCGGTCGATCGTGTTGCCCTTGATCAGCGCCGCCTCGCCGCCGACCGAGAGCCCCGCGCCGCGCCCGGCGTAGTTGCGTCGAATGACGTTCTTCGTGATGGTCGCGTTCGGCGCGCTCGTGATATGAACGCCGCCGCCGAAGTGGTAGTCCGACGGCAGGCCCGCACGGCGGACGTCGTTTTCTTCAATCGTGTTGTTCGTGATCGTCGGCGAGCCGTCGCGGCTGTAGATGCCGCCGCCGTGATAGCCGAACGGCGCCTCCTCGGTACTGCCTTCGCCGCCGGTGATGCGGAAGCCGTCGACCGTCGCGTCGGCCGCGAGCAGGTTGATCACCGAGTCTCCGCCCGCGCCCTTCAGCGTCGTCGTATTCCTGGCGATATCGCGGACGAAGGCGGCGTCGTAGCCGCCTTCAAGGACAATGTCCTTGCCATCGACGCGAAGATTCTCGACGTACTCGCCGGCCGCCACGCGAATCGTGTCGCCCGAAGCCGAGGCGTCGATGGCCGCCTGCACCGTCCGGAAGGGGCTCCCCTTTGAGCCGCTCCCCCCTGCGGCCGCGGCAGCGCTGACGTAGAAGTCCGCAGCCGACGCCGTCGAAGCCGTCGCCAGCCACACCAGCCCAACCACCACGCAAGAAGCATCTCGAAGGTTCATGATCCGGCTCCCACTGTTCTTCTTCAGGCGATTCGACGCCGTGCATTCCGCCCTGCCGGCCGACCCCGGATCACAGCGATCCGGGGCGTCGGTAAGACTATCAGCGTGAAACCGGGGCGTTGCTCCCCCCGGGGAGAGGGAAATGGAGAATTTGGCGATTGGGTAGAGAGGACGAATCACCGCAGGCGACCGCGCCAGCCGGGTCCTCGGCCATCGCGCAGGGCCATTGGTGCAGTTTCGCACTCCTTCATAGAATCTAACTCCGAAATCAGCCCCGCGCCGGAAGGGTTGGCCGGCCGGGCCGGACTCCAGGGCCGATGGGTGCATAGGATTGGGCGTGGGCCGACGCGAATGGCAAAACGCGAAACAAAGACCCTCAAAGCGCGACTGTGGCGCAGATTCCTTTCTGCTTCTCTGTTCACGGCGCTCTTCACCCTGCCGCCATGGCCGAATGTCGGCAGTTCGACACAAAGTGCAACTTACTTGCCGCCTCCTCCACAAGTGCCACAAATCCTGAATGCCGAAGTCGTAGGGACGCGACCCGGACTGGGCTGGCCGGCCAGGACAGTCTACAGCAACAAGTATGTGCTTAGATGCGAGCACCACGTCGGGGAAACCTCAAAATACTACGAAATGAACTTCGAAGAATACCGCCAACTGAACGACGCCGAATTCAAGGCCAAGTACGGCTATGAAAAGTCGTGGATTCTGTGCGGCAGCAACGTGCCCATTACAACCGGTTGGCACTTCAATCCAAAACCAATCGTGTTCTTCGGAACATTCGGCATATTTCTGTTCGTGGCGATCCCATGCCTCATCGACTGGCGTCGACATCAGCGACAGAGACTGCGGGAGCAGAGCGAAGCCCGCGGATACCCCGAGTCGCTGCTGTCGGCCATGGCCGATCGGGTGGCTCGTCGCGTCGTGAGCGAAATGCCCCGGAGAAAGCTCCTTATCCTGATTCTTGCTGCCATCCCAATGTTGTTTCCGGGACGGACGAAGATCTTAGGTGGATCACAAATCGGGGCCCCTTTGAACACCGAGACGCGCCGGGATGAGTTCCTCTTGGTTGACTTACAAATGCGTGAGTCGGGTATCGGTTGGCCGTGGAAAACGATATCGTTCTTGAATCCCCTCATCACATTGGAACACAGAGTCGGCACGACGATCAACCGAAATAGACTGGATTATGCCGAGTACGCTCGACTCGCACCTGAAGCTTTCAAGGCGAAGTTCGGCATGGACAAGGGCCTTGGAGGCCTGGCCGACAGCCTCACGCGAGAATCTGGGTGGCAGTTCAATCCATTGCCGCTCCTGCTGTTCCTGCCGTTTAGTTACTTCTACGTCCAAATGTGCTCTTACTATCTCCAGCATCCTCGAATCTGGTGGCGGGTGATCGAGGGCCGATGTATCTCCTGCGGCTACGAACTGACGGGGCTGACCAGCGCGCAGTGCCCCGAGTGTGGCAGACCGGTCAAGCTTGAAGAGGTGGAGGTCTGACTGTTTGGTGATTGAATTGTGGCATTTCGTCTGCAGCAACGATTGAAGAGAGCTGCATTTCGAGACGTTCGTCAGCAAAAACCGTTGCGCCGGTTCGAGGCATCAGCTCCCGCTCAGCTCCACCCCGGAACAAGTTCGTCGGGGATCAGACTTACTTGCCTGCGATCTCCGACGCCCCGATCGCCGTGCCGCATTCCGGGCAGATGCCCGAGACGTTTCCCATCAGGTCGTAGCCGCACTCTTCGCAGGGCCGGTGGCCGTCGCCGAAGATGCGGACGCGCGTCCAGGCGGTGACGGCGAAGGCGATCCGGGCGACGCAGTACGAGAGCGCGAGCCAGATCGCGAGCACAACGCCGAGCAACAACTGCTCTGAGAGGTCATAACGGCGGCGAAGTTCGTTGAACACATCGATCCGCGGGAAGAACGCCTCTGATGCCAAGACCATCAGAAACGGCGTGCCGATCAGCGCTCCGATCAGGAACGGCAGTGAGATCGCGGCCCGTTTCCAGGTCGCGCGCTTGCGCCGCGTGAACTCAATGGGCGCGTCGGCGGACGGCCGGGGGCGAACGCGCAATGAGATCGCCCAGAGGAGCGTCGAAATCGCAAGCGAACCAGCAAGCGGCATCCACAGCGGAACGACCACAACGGTAAGTGGAATCGGAAGAGGTGGGCCGACTGCATTCACTGACGCGACGAGATCTGTTAACTCCCAGTGCATTACCTCCCGCTCCCAGGAGTTCGATGCAACCACGAATTCTTCCGGTATCACGCCGGGCAATTTCGCGTAGAAAAACTGGCCTTCGATCAGAGCGAATGTCGCCGTCGGGTAGAGTACCCACTGAAGACCTGAAATCGCGGAAAGTGGGACGTTGCTGGTTCGAAAGGTGTATCGAACTCCCGAAACGGCGCTGAAGATCCAGCCCGCCCCGATCAGCATCGCGAGACTGAGAAAACTCCAGAATACGATCCTGCGCACGCGTTCGAATCGAGTCTTCATGATCGGCCCTGCATGAAACGCCTCGCGGGCGGGAGAAGTTCCGGCCTTGCATAATTTTACCCATCGGATCGGGAAGTTGCACCAGCCCGGTCGCGGACTCCATCGCATTCCCGAGTCATTTCCGTGGGTATCCGTCGCTCATGACTGCTGAAAAAAGGGGCGTTATGGAGCCCCAAACGCGGTTCCGGCCGATTCATGCGGAATTCTCATTGTGACTTTTAGCGCCCGCGATTAGGCTGTCGGACAGTTGGTCGGATCCGACGATACAGTCTTAGTCCTGCGGCCGCTTCAGTAGCCGTCAATTCTAACGCTTTTTCTCGCCTGCTCCTGCCTCCGGATCGATGTCGATCCCTTTCGATGACGTGGGAAAGCAACAACCGCGTCAGAAGTTCCAGATTTGAGGAGCACTGTCTATGAGCAAGAAACTGTATGTTGGAAACCTGGCGTACACCGTCGGCGACGCCGAGATCAACGAAATGTTCGCGGCGTTCGGCGGGGTCAACTCGGCCACCGTCATCATGGATCGCGACACCGGCCGAAGCAAGGGCTTCGGTTTCGTCGAGATGCAGTCGAACGATGAAGCGGATGCTGCAATTACGGCACTCAACGGCAAGGACATGAACGGCCGCGCACTGACCGTCAATGAAGCCAAGCCGATGAAGCCGCGAACCGACCGCCGCTACTAAGAAGCCCCGGTCGGAACCGACCGATCATTTGAGCTCTTGAAGGGCGAATCGACGACACGTCGATTCGCCCTTTTCTATTGCGCCGCCTTCCATTCCCGACTGATGCGTCCGTTCCTGGCGGACGCGGACTTGTCTACTGCGATCCCGCCATGAACGCCGGATGCACCTCCTTGGCCGATCAAATCGCGTCAGGGTCGATATAGTAAGGCCCTGTCCAGACGCATTCGTCCCCGATCCACTTGAGTCTGAATGGATGCTTCAATCCCGCGGCCCTCAGGGCATACTCAACGCGGCCGACGAGTTCCTCCCGGCCGGCACGGGCGACGAATATCGCGAACACCGATTCATATTCCAGCGTCAGATAGACCCATTCCAGTTTTCCCATCCATCCCGCCAGTGGTTCGATGCAGTCGTAGAAATCGGCCGAGTGTGTGCCGAGTGACACGTGGCGGTACATCTCATCCAGCACCGCCGGCGGCGTCGAGAGCGGCAGGAGCAGACCCCATGCACGGCAGGCGCCGGCCGCCGGACGAAATGGCGTATTCCTGATTGTTCGGAAGACCCCAGAGATGAAAGTCCTGACCCTCTCGATCGCAATGAGCGGCGTAGTATTCGCCGCGCTCATCCCATCGCGGATTCATGCCCCAGACGCCGACCGGCTCGCCCAGTTCCGCGACGATAGCCCGTGTCGCCCGCTCGTCATCGTAGAAGATGCAATGCGGCAGCCGTGCGATGGCGGGCCTGAGCGAACCGAATGTCACTCTTAGCGCGGCGTCCCGATGTCGACGCAGTTCGGCACCGCCCATTTCAGATAACATGGTGATCTCCGGCTGCGTGATGCGGGCCCAGGTCGAGGCAGCCTGCGAACTCGCACTCCGCCCGATCAGGCTCGCAAACGATCTGCTCCCTCACGGCCCGACCGGCTGGTCAAATTCCCCGTGGTGCGAATGGAATTTTTCCTGCGCCGCCTTGTCCGCCGCGGCAAAGTGCGGGCCGAGGTGGACGATGGCGTCGTTCATCATCTGGAGATGCTTCTGCGTGATCCGCGCCGGCGGGACCGGGATCATCAGCGACCAGCGCGTCGGCGGAACCAGTGCCACGCTCGTGCGCAGCGTCGCCACCTTGTCGATGCCGCGCTGGTAGCCGTCCCAGCTCTTGCCGACGAGTTCGCGCTTCCAGTAGTAGGCGATGGTCGACCGCCGCCCCTCGCAGTAGGCCGGGTTCCACGTCTGCGGCCCGGCGAGAACCTCCAGCAGCACATTCTGAGAGACCCCGGCGTGGCCCGCCTCGTGCTGAATGCGATACGCCGTCTGGCGGTCGCGATCGTCCTTCGAGGGCGTTCGCTCGTTGTCGACGCGAACGATGATCGTCTGGTCCAGGCTCCAGACGACGGGCGTCAGCAGTGTCGCTTCAATTCGCGTGCCCGCCTTGCCCTGATAGGTCGTGTTCGGCGTGCCGTCCGCGTTGTCCGGCGGAACCTTGTGAACGGTGAAGAGAATGCGGGCGACGTCATCCGACACGAACTCGTGATAATGAA
>CALLKH010000025.1 GCA_938008425.1 uncultured Planctomycetaceae bacterium
CCTGCGTCAGCCGGCGCGACACGATTCTTAACTGCCGGTGGACCTCCTCTATCGGAAGCCCGAGCAATTTCCCCACCTGATTGAGAATCAACCCCCGTTGGATGGGATCGATCGCTCCAAAGTCGGTCGAGCTCGCTACGAGCGACAAGTACTCCTCGATCGCCTCGGATCGATCGGAACCAGTGGTGCCGTCACGATAGCGACCCATCACCTGATTCCATTTGAATTCTAGCGCGTCGGTGGCTGAGGTCAAAACATGTCCGAATGCTTCGGACCCCTCTGAAACGAGCAAATCCGCAGGGTCCTTCCCTCTTGGGACGTGTGCGAGGCGAACGTCCAGCTTCTCGGTCACAAAGACCCCGAGCGACCGGTCCGCGGCACGCCGACCGGCCTCGTCCGAGTCGAACACCAGCACGACCGAATCGACGTAGCGGCGAAGCAATCTGGCGTGCTCCGAAGTCAGCGCGGTGCCAAGCGTGGCGACCGTGTTCGGAAAGCCATACTGCTGGGCGAGAAGGCAATCCACATAGCCTTCCACCACGATCGCCGTGCGTTCCCGGCCGAAGGATTCCTTCGCCGAGTGAATTCCGTAGAGACAGCGACTTTTGTCAAAGAGCAGCGTCTGAGGCGAATTCAGATACTTCGCCGGATCATCATCCAGGGCGCGACCGCCGAAGCCGATCACCCGATTCATGGCGTCCAGAATCGGAAAAATGAGCCGATTTCGAAACGCATCGTAGGTGCCGCCATCCTCCCGCCGCTTGAGCAGGCCGGCCGCGACAACCCAGTCTGTCGGGATGTTGGCGGCCGCAACGGCGTTCTTCAGCGAATCAAAGCCCGGCGGGGCAAAACCCAGCATAAACCGCTGGGCCGACTCCTCATTGAACCCGCGACCTGATACATAATCGCGAGCCGACTCCGCCGCGCTCGTCTGCCAGAGCTGTTTCTGAAACCAGAGGCTCGCCCAGCGATTGACGCGCTCGATATCCGCCTTGGTCGCACCGCCTTTGACGGCGGATCCTGCCGGTCGCGGCTCTTCGATCGAGATGCCGGCTCTTCTGGCCAGAATCTCTCTCGCCTCGCGAAACCCGAGGCCCTCTTTGGCCTGAATGAACTTGAAAACGTCACCGCCCTGCCCGCAGCCAAAACACTTGAAAATCTGCTTGTCCGGCAGGACGTTGAACGACGCGGTCTTCTCCGTATGAAACGGGCAGAGCCCCTTAAAGTTGCGGCCGGCCCGCTTCAACGTGACGTAGGACGAAACGACACTTACAATGTCGCTCGCCTGACGAATACGCTCTGTGATTTCGGAAACGCCCTGATCGACCACCAAGTCATCCCTGTCGCGATGGGCGGACCAAAGACCCAGCGATGCGACTCGCTTGTAAAGACTTATGAATAAACGTGATACGCTTCCTGCGTGCCCCTGGTACCCACTGAAGGGGTCCATAAGAGACATCCAAATATATCACCAATGCTGATAATGGGCAAATTATCGGCGAATTTTCCCTGAAAAAACTCCGTCGTAACCGTATAGGACGTCAACAGTTGCCGCAGTCTCTTTTGGCCGCAATTCGGTTGTTGCCCCGGTTGGCGCTCATGAGACCGAAAGTCGGATTAACATCACATGACGGCTCACATCGTGGGCCCTTACTTGCAAAGATATTAGCGAACCGAAAACCAATGTCCTATAAGCCCTTTCCTTACTCCCCAAACCTCATCTGGCTGACCGCATTCATAGTCGTCGCAGGCCTCGCCCTTCACTCCGGCTGTTCACCACTTTCCGCGGATTCGCCGCCCGCTCCCGAAGGCAAGAAAACCGACATCTCCGCGGCACGTGAAGGCCCGCCACCTGCGACTCGCGGAATCGGCCGGGATCCCATTTGGGACGATGGCCTCTCCGAGATGAGTTACTTCGCCGCGACTGATCGAATTTACGACCAGGAACGACACTACACGCGCGTCGTCTTGATCAACCGCGAATGGCTCGATCCGATCGCGCGCGTCAAGACGGAGCCGACGACGATGGGCAGCAAGCCGCAAGAAGAGTCGGCGCCGATCGCCGTATTGAAGATGAACGTGGCCGAGGAGATTCCCACCGAGAATTACAATTACCGCGTGCTAATGACGGTCTTTCTTCATCGCGATTCATTGAGCGTCGAGAAAGTATCCGCCTCGTGCCAGGAGTGGTGCGGAGCGACGTTTTCCCAATGGCTTCCGATCGGCGGCGACCTGCAGATTCGATCGTTCAGCTACTTCAACGGCGAGGCGGACGAGACCTATCAGATCAAGAACGCGGCGGACATTTACCCGCCCGAGGCGCTCCTGATCCTCGCCCGGGACCTGATCGCCCGGCCGCGACCGTTTTCCGTTCGCGTCAGCCCCAAAATCCGCCTGAATCACGCCATCAAGCCGGAATTCCAGCGTCTCAGCGGCATCGTCGAACCCAACGTCGATCCCTATTCCTGCAAGGCGGGACGGTTTTCCGCCTCCAGTGTGATCTTTCGGGACGACCGCAATCAGCACTACGCGACACTGATCATCGAATCGTCCCCGCCCCATCGGCTGCTTGCCTACCGGTTTGAGGATGGCGCGACCGGCCGACTTGAGCATGTCGAGCGGCGGGCCTATTGGGATCGCGGCAAATCCAGCCGATACTATCAGCAAGGAGCCGCGCCTTGAGACAGGGGTCTGACATCCCGCCGACGGAGTTGCTCGAAGAAACTCCCGAAGAAGAGCTTCGAAGACTGCGAATCCGAAACCGGACCATTTATCGCAAGCGCATGCTGGTGGTCGCCTGCGCGCTCCTGATCGCGGCGTCGTACCATTGGCGACGCAACATCGCGCTCTGGACCGTCGGCCAGTGGAACACCATTCGCGGAGGCGGCCACCAGATCAGCGCGGCGGCCGCGATGCAGCGCGTCTTCGATAAGGACGCGATCATCGTCGACGTTCGCGATCCCGCCGAGTTCGCAGTCAGCCATGCCGTCGGCGCGCGATCGCTGCCGCTGGAAACTCTGACGAAAGACGGTTGGCCGCGCGATTGGCCGTCGGATCGTCCGATCATCGTCTATTGCACGGTGGGCTATCGGAGCGGGAAGGCGGCCGAGATCCTGAGCAAGTCGGGCTTATCGGCGGAAAATCTGGCAGGCGGGATTCTCGCCCTGGCCGAGGCCGACGAGGCACTGGTCGACGATCGCGGCCGGACGCTGCGCGTTCACACTTGGAGCAAGGACTACGCATGGATGCTGCCGCCTCACTACGAGGCGATTTGGACCGAGAACCAGGGCCGATGAACCTGCGGCTGCCCGTTGCGGCGACTCACCGCCATTGGGCCCCGGAATGTGCGGACCTTCGGGCACTGATTCGTCCGGAAACGAAAGGGCTGGCGCATGTCTGCAGGGTCCGCGAAAGCAGCCGATCGAGTGCGAAAAAACTCTTGCAAACCCAAGGGGTCCGGCGTAAAGTCTATTGTCAGCCAAGGGGTAATAGCACTGAGCAGCGAGAGTTGCCTCAATCCTCACGCCAGCCACCCTGCCGAAAGCTTCCGCAACACTGCTCAGTTCGCTAGACTAGAGACTGCAAAACCTGCCGAACCTCCGAATGGAACCGAGGTACGAGCCGAGCTTGCCCTGATATTCCCAGTCACGCGCAAGATGCGCGAATAGAGAGCAGCTTCCGAAAGGAGACGTCCATGACGCGTATTCGACTACTGTCCACCGCGACGACACTCGCGCTGCTGGCGAGCGGCGGCTTCGTACGCGCCGATGATCCGCCGGCCGCCGAGCCGAAGGCGTCGGAGAACACCCGGGCGATCGAACAGTCGCGCCTGGTGGACGAACTCGCGCATGAGCAGGAACTGCTCTGGCAGAAGGCCGTCGCGACGTACAAGGCCACCGAGCGCGACATCAGCGCCGCGGTGAACAACAACGACTTCTCCGAAGCCCACCGACGGGTGGCCTACGGTAAGAACGTCATTGAGACGAACCGCCGCTATGCGTCGCCCGCCTCGGACTACGAACTCTACCGGCAGCAGGCCCGCGATCTTGAAGCGTGGGTTGGCGATCGGGAGCGAGAGTACAACGAGCAGCTCATCCTCGATCAGCACCGGGCCATCGCCGACCGCGAAGCCGAGACCGCTCGAAACGTCCAGGATCAGCGGCAGCGCCAGATTGATTCACTCATGTCGCGCGCGATGGAGTTGAACAAGGAGCGACGGCTGTTGGAGGCGATTCAGCAGCTTGACCAGGTGCTGGCCCTTGATCCGAAGAATGACAAGGCCGCCTGGATGAAGGAGACGCTCGGCGACCTGGTCCAGAACGTGCGCGACCGCGAAGCCAAGCATGAGCGCTCGACGTGGATTCAGGAAGTCATCATTTCCAACGACGAAGCCGGCATTCCGTACAACCGCGACATCAGCTATCCCAAGAACTGGCTGGAACTGTCGGCCCGCCGCAAGGACACCGAGGCCGAAGGCGAGTCAGAAGCCTCGCTGGCGGCTCGCGAGCGACTTCAGAAGGTCGCCCCGGAACTCAAGTTCGATGGCAAGACCTTCGAAGCCGTCGTGGAAGAACTCCGGGCACTGACCGGCCTCAACATCATCCCGAACTGGGCCGCGCTCGAAGCGCAGGCCATCGAAAAGGACGTCGAAGTAAACCTCAAGCTGAACAACGTTCGTTTCAGCCAGGCGCTGGAGTTGATTCTGAACGAAGTCAGTGCGGGCGAAGTTGAACTGGCTTTCGAAATTGATGAAGGCATCGTTCGAATCTCCACCAAGGAAGATCTGAGCCGGCGTCGCCTGACGCGGGTCTACAACATTCAGGATCTGCTCATCACCGTTCCGACGTTCCGCGGTCGACAGATCAACCTCCAGAACATCGGCCAGAACCAGCAGCAAGGCGGTCTGGGCGGCGGTCGCTTCCTCCAGGGTGGCGGCGCGGGCGGCGGTGGCGGTGGTGGTCAGGGCGGCGGCGGCCTCTTCGGTGGCGGCGGCGGTGATCAGGGTCAGGAAGATGATCAGGACACCGGCATCGACCCGATGGAACCGCTGATCACGCTGATCCAGGAAACCATCGACCCCGAAAGCTGGCGCGAGACGGGCGGTAACGTCGGCTCCATCTCGTCGCTACAGCAGCAGCTGATCGTCACGCAGACTTCCACAGCTCACTCGCAGCTTCGAGACCTCCTCCGCGACCTGCGGAAGTCCCGGGCGCTCCAGATCGCCGTTGAAGCCCGCTACATCACCATTTCGCGAAACTGGCTTGAGCAGATCGGCGTCGATCTCGACGTCATCCTGAACAACGGAAACGCCGGCTTCGATCGCACCACGATTCTCGATCCGGCCACGAACAACCCGATTCTCGTTCCGCGGCAGTTCGTGCGAAACGGTTTCACGCCGGGTGCGCCGGGCGGCGTCGGCATCAACCTTCCGACCCAGCCGTTCGGTCAGCCGTACGGCCAGCCGGGCCTCGTTCCGGCGCCGGGCGACATCGGACCGCACAGCGGCCGGTTCACGCCGATTCCGATCGCGAACAACACGCTGGACCTCGCCGGACCGACCAACACGAACATCAATGGTTCGCTCGGTTCGCTCGCGAATTCCACGCCGGCGTTCCAGATCTTCGGCAGCTTCCTCGACAACATCCAGGTGGACTTCCTCCTTCGAGCCACGCAGATCGACAAGCGATCCAGCGATCTCGACGCTCCGCGACTGGTCCTCTTCAACGGACAGCGGGCGACCTTCGAGGCGTTCATCGAGCAGGACTACATCGCCGCCCTGACGCCGGTCATCGGCGACAACGCCGGTGCGTTCCTTCCGCAGGTCGCTACGGCCCTCACCGGCCGCTCGCTCGACGTGCAGGCGACGGTTTCGGCCGATCGCCGGTACGTCACCATGACGGTTCGAACCTTCACCCGCGTCACCGGCGACTTCCGCACGGTGTTCTTCGGCGGTTCGCAGACGGTTGGCTCGGGCTTCATCGAGCTTGCCACGCAGACCACGCAGCAGGTTCGCACGACGGTTTCGGTTCCCGACGGCGGCACGCTCCTCATCGGCGGGCTCAAGCTCTCCGGCGAGCGCGACATCGACGCGGGCGTTCCCATTCTGTCTAGAATTCCCGTTCTCAAGCGGGCGTTCTCGAATACCTCCAACGTCAAGGACGATCAGGTTCTCCTGATTCTGATCAAGCCGACGATCATCATCCAGAAGGAAGCCGAGGCGGAGGCGTTCCCGTCGCTCTCGTCCTTCACGGGTGAATAACGACCGCTGAGATGACTGCCGCTGCGAAGCGGTTGGTGGTCATCGGATTTGACTCTCAACAAGGCCCGCCGAATCTGACACGATTCGGCGGGCCTTTTGCTTGATGTCGCGTTCCCTCTTCCATGCCCGACCGGGGCGGAGTGGCGCGATGCAAAGAGGCCGTTATACTTCGCTGGCCGGACGGTGAGCCCGGGCTGATCTGGAACCCTTCACGTGGCACGACGCACCTCATTTGGAACGCCCTCGACCGACGTCCGCCCGCCGGCGCGAACCGATTACGCCGGGCTTGCGGCGTGCTTCCTCGCGGGCTCGATGATTCTCACACTCTCCTGGTTCAGGCTGAGCAGCCTCGATATCGGCTACCACCTCGGCTACGGCGCCACGTTTCTGGACACCGGCAAGATCGTCGGCGCGGAACCCGATCCATTTCTCTATCCCGAGACGGGCGTACCGTTCGTCAACGCGAACTGGGGCAGTCAGGTCGTGATGGCCGTCGTGGACCGGATGGCAGGGCCGTTCGGCCTGATCATGCTGCGCATGGGGCTCGTCGTGGTGATCTTCAGCGCGATGGCGGTCGTCGTTCGGTCCAAGGCCGAAGGCTGGGTAACGGTGGCGTGGGCGTGGGCGATTGCGGCCTTCGCGGCCTACGAGCGATTCAGTTTGCGGCCGGAATTGATGAGCTACGCGGTGATGATGTTGCAGGTCGCCATCTGGGCGCGGGGTGTGCGGTCATGGCGGAGCGCCTCGGCGCTCGTCATGCTTCAGATTCTCTGGGTGAATCTGCACAGCTACTTCCTGGTCGGCGTGCTGCTGGCGGGGGCGTTCTGGATCGACGCCGCGTGGGCATATTGGAACCGCCTGAAGGCGTTCGGCGACGTTCGAGCGGCCATTGTTCGACGATTCAAACTGATGACCATCACGGGGCTACTGATGGCGGCGGCGTGCACCGTCCATCCCTGGGGCGTGCGCGGGGCACTCTTCCCGCTGGAAACGCTCAGCTTCCTGAAGGATCAGCAGGTCATGGGCAATGCCGCCGGCGAGCAGGGCCGCAGCGCGATGTCGGAGATTTCCGAATTCGAATCGCCCTTCGCGCGCGTCGGCGAAAGGATCAACCGCAACACGATCTACGCGTATTTCGTGGTGCTCGGACTCATCGCACCGGGGTTTTTCGTTCTGTTCTTTCAGCGAAAACTGGGCTGGGCGGCGGCCGTGATGCTCCTGCTCGTCATGTCGCTACAAATGCGACGCAACATCGCCCAATTCAGCCTGGCGGCGGTTCCACTGGTGATGGCAGCGGTCGGATCAATCAACTGGAGCAACCTGTTCTCGATTTCGCAACGTCGAACGCTGCGCCGGGGCGGCGCGACGATCGTGGCACTGGCCTGCTCGCTGTTCTCGTGGCAGGTCGCCTCGGGACGCGCTTATCTTGCTGAACGCAGAACGACGCGGGAATTTGGCGGCGGCTATCACCCGCGAACCTTTCCGATCGATGCGATGAAATGGCTCGCGGCGCAGGAAGACCTTCAGCCGAGGCTGTTCGTCGATTACTTCACGTCCAGCAACGTCATTCCGTGGCTGCCGGAGCGATTCAAACTCTTCGTCGACACGAACACGTTTGCTTATCGCGACGAAACGCTTCGCACCGCGTTCGATCTCGGACTGGGAAAGACGCCGCATGGTCCCTTCTTCGATCAGTACGGCGTCAATGTCGTTCTGCTTCACTGCGGGCCCGACACACAGCTGCTTGTCGGCGCGATGATGAAGGACGACGCCAACTGGGCGCTGGTCTATGCCGATCCGACGGCCGTCGTGTTCGCCCGTCGATTGCAGGCCCAGGTGCAGGTGATCATCGACAATCCGGTGAACGAAAGCAGTATTCGCGTGGCTGACTGGATCGCGGGCGCCGACGGGCCGGATGCGTCGCGGGCGCTCGCGCTGGGCACGATCGCCAACGTACCAATGTCGCTCGGCTGGTGGAGGACCGCGGCGGAGATCTGTACCGAGGCGGTGCGGGTGGCGCCGGCGTATGACGAGGCGCGGCATTATCTCGGCGTGGCCAACCTGAATCTCGGAAACGCGGCCGCCCGCAATCAGGACGTCGGTCGTGCGAAGGGTCACTACGAGAAGGCGATGGCGAGCTTTGAGCAGGTGCTGCTCGGCACGCCGAACCACCCCGAGGCCCGGCTGTATCTCGGCATTTCAAATCTCATCCTCGGCAACGCCCAGGCGACGGAGGGCGACCTGGCCGGTGCAAGAACGCACTGGAGCGCAGCGAAGGCGAGCTTCGATGCCGTGCTGGAAAGAATGCCCGGCCACAGCGAGGCCGCCAGGTATCGTGACATTGTCCGATCGTTGTTGTCATCCAACCCGGGATAATCCTTGCACATGAATTCCAACCTGATTTGCCTCTCTACTTCGCCGTCCCGGCTGTTCGCATCGGTCATGTGCATACTCTTGACGGCGCTGTACTCATGCGGACCGAAGCCCGCGGATGTGAGCGGTGCGAACGATGGCCGCGGAGAGAAGTCACCATCCGGGGTTCAAAGGATCGAGTCGAATCCCGAGGCGCGGGTGGTGGATTATCAATCCGGCATTCGCATCGACTTTCGCGTGCCGCAGGTGGAAATTCCCGCCGAAGTCATTCACCGCGTGGCCGAGCTTGAACTCTTCGCCTACTCCAAAGCCCCGACGCCCAAGGAGCACGAAACGATCCTGCTTCTGAATGCGCGTCCCCTGCACATTCACGAGGCGCTGGGTTTAATCGGCCTCACGCCGGGACATCCGGCGTCGTACGACTGGGAGACCAAGATCATGACGCCGGCGAAAGGCGACGCTGTCGAAGTGCTGGCTCGCTATGAGAAGA